>JAENYW010000248.1 GCA_016841555.1 Tepidibacillus decaturensis | reverse complement strand
TGATGAAAGTACTGAACTGAAATTTTTCTCAGTAGAGAACCCGATATCTAATCTTAATATAACAGCATACAAAATTTTAAAAAAATCGGGGTATATTGCATGGTAATGCAGTTCACTCAAGGAATTAGAAGCAATGATTAGAATAATAATATATTTTACAAAAAAATGAATGTGGTAAATTGGGGGTTATTTTATGGGAAATGTTAAGACTGGATTTTCAGTATTTGGAAAAATTAGTTTAAGCATCATTATCTTTTTTTCTTTCACTATTATTTTGGGTATTATATTTGGTATCATAAGTATGTTTTTTGTTGAAACTCCTACTAATCCAGATGTAGTGAAAGATTGGCTTACAAACAATGAGATCGTTAATTTTTTGATTACGATTTTAGGTAACATAAGTATTATTAGTGCTGCGATTATTCTATATGCTATTTTTGAGAGAAAAAAGAAATGGGCATTTGGCTGGAAGCAAGCCTATCTGCTAAAGGAACTCATTATAGGTTTGCTAGTAGGTATTATTTTAATATCACTATCCTTCTTGCTTATATTGGCTTTTGGTGGGATCAGCATTTCAGCTTACCAGTTTAATACTGCATTAGGAAAACCATTCTTTCTTTCATTCCTTATATTTATAGGTGTAGCAATTAGTGAGGAATTCTATTCACGTGGATATGTGCAAGGGTTAATTAAATATCATTTTGGAACAAAAGCATCCATTATATTTTCGTCTATTCTTTTTGCATTATTACATGCCTTTAATGATGCCGTATTTAGCACAATTTTTCCTTTATTAAATCTCTTTCTTGCAGGAATTCTGCTTGGAATAAGTAGAGAGGTTTCAGGTGGCTTATGGATGCCAATCGGCTTTCATTTAACCTGGAATTTTTTCCAAGGAAATATTTTTGGCTTTGAAGTATCTGGAAAAGATGTAGATTCTATTATGGTAATTGAACAGCAAGGTAGCAGCTATATAAGTGGTGGAGCCTTTGGAGCAGAGGGAAGTGCCATTGTAACGGTGGTGTTAATTGTAGCCTCCTACGTAATATATAAATATTATACGAGACGCATTATTCCTAATAACGAATTTGAAATGTAAGAGAGGTCTTTCGATGAACCTTTATAGCAAATTTATTAAATCGAAGTTTGATTTGTTTGTTTTGATAACATTAATCGTATCTATACCTAATTCCTATGGTTCCTTTATGGTTTGTAGGAGCAATCATGCAAAATCCTCATGGATTATTAAGCAAGGTCTTTTCTTATATACCATTTTTTTCTCCTACTACAATGCTTTTTAGACTAGGTATTTCTTCTCCTTCATGGATGGAAATTATTGCTACACTCATTATTATTATCATCACAAATTACTTATTCATTCGTTTAGCGTCTAAAATTTTTAGGCTTGGTATGTTAATGTACGGGAAAAATATTTCTATTAAAGAGATGGTCAAATAGGCAAGGAGTTAAAAATGAAATACCACCTCAATATGAGGTGGTAAAAGAATTAAAGTCCTTTCTTAAACTCTTGCTCGCTTATTTTAAGTTGTTGTTTTAATATTTTATACCATAAACCCTCTGGTATTTCTTTATGGACAGCATGACTGATTTTTGTTCTAAGAACCGTTCCATCAGTTAATACTTTTTCATAATACCAATGGTCTGTATCTCTAAGAAGGACCCAACCGTTTTTATCACAATATCTTTTTAAGTCTCCAAATTTAGGAGGCATTATAACTCCAAAATAGACTTGATTTCAGAATCACTTTCACATAGCATTATTCTTAATAGATAGGGAAAATGAGATTTGCGATTGGGTGAGTTTAAAAATAACTGTGAACGGTTAAAGTAATCCTCTGCGTAAAGCTTTAAATCATTTACTAATTCATTAACAGCTAAATCTAATGTTTGATTATTGACAGCTATTTCAAGTTGATCTAGTGCAAGAGTAATCGAACCGTCTTTTTCATGGAGAATTTCAGGTTTTAAACGAAAAGAAGATAGCAACATTTTTTGTAAATCAGCTCTAAGCAAAAGAACTTCTTCCGTTTTTTTGCGTTTTATGATACTCGGTTTATAAAAAGTAAAGACATTATCATAAAGAGAAGAAAGATCTTTACGAGCATCCGTTATATTTATTTCAGATAACATACTCAATACCCCCTCACCCCTATACTATCATGTTATGTACATAATGTACATATATTATATTGTTATTATATGCAATAAACAAAAATATATACTCTATTTAGTTTTAAAAGAAAAGTAAATACATTAACCTAGAGAATGCGTCTCTAGGTTTTTTGTCGTATAATGTAATATTTTAACTAGTTTTGTCGAAAGTAGTGACAATTTGGAAATTATCAATTATCATAGATTAAGTATTTTTCTGAAGAATATAAAGGATGATGATTGACGTTTTATCTGGACAGGTGAACTTAACACAAGCAGAAAATAATTTATTAGAAGGAAAGTATCAAATAATGATAATGAAAAACAACCTTGAAACGGCACTGGGTAGCACGTTAGATAATTATTTTGCTAACACGCAAGATTTCTACTACCAATAAAGAATAAAACAGCTTAATACCAACTTATATTACTGTTTTGTGTATTGAGTGAAGCGAAAGGAATGTTTAAAAATGAAAGGAAGAGCTATATTAGCATTTATAATTTCGTATTTAATATCACGTATTATTTTTTACTTAACAGATTTTCAATATATGCCTTTTACGGAAGAATTTAAACCGTTAAAATTACTCATTGATCTTGGTGCTTGGACTATAATATATACATTTAGTTATTGGATGTTAGAAAAATTGATTCAAGAAAAAAAAGACTCTAGATAATTATTTTACTTTGAAGAAGTAATAATAGCACAATTAATGGAATATTATGCTATAATAGTGATGGGAAATTTTGATATTGAAACGATTTATTTGAAATAATAATTTTATTATAGTAGTAAAAAGGAGGGCTTTATTTTGACTCAAACAGAAATCAACCAAACAACGCCAGTAGAATATAAGAAACCATGTCTTTTTAAGGTGCTTTATCAGCCGACAGAGCAATTTGGGAGAATAGTAGATTCGCCAAGAATTGGTATCCCAGGACTCATCATGTCCATTCTAATTATTCTCTCGAGTATGCTTACTGTTTATACAATGTTTGCATCTGGGTATTTCCAACAGACGCTTCCACCAGGAACAGAATTGGATAATACAATTATTCTCATTACCTATGGTGGAGGAATATTAGGTAGTGTGCTTACTCTCTGGTTTACCTTCTTAGTTTTGGCTGCGTTATTAAAATTTTTAAGTATATTTATGGGAGTAAAAGCAACCTTTCGTCAATTCTTTTCCCTTAGCATATATGCCTACACAATTACATTTATCTCAGGCTTGGTAGCTGCGATAGCTGCATTAATTATGGGAGTTAGTGTTACTGAGATTCAATTTGGTTTAGGATTATTAACAACGGAAAAAATAGGGTTTTTACCAGTTATTTTACAATCGATTACGATTTTTAGTGTTTGGTGGTTTTATGTACTAACGATTGGCTATAAAGAGGTAGCAAAGGTATCCTTTAAGCAGGCGCTTATTATTACCAGCATTATCGCTATTATTTTCTTATTAATAACTGGTGGATTTGGAGCATTAGGAAGTATTCTTAATGTTACGCCATAAGTCTTAGACATACGTTTTTGTTACAATATTTAAATAGCGCTGTTCTAGCGCTATTTCGTCTTTTCAAGGATAATTTTATAATGGGGTGTAGGTATGAAGAAAAAAATAATCATATTTCTAATTGGCATTATTATTTTTTCTGGGCTACTATTTATTAACTTCCAACGGATAAAAAGTGTAAATACAGCAGAAGATATGGTTAAAATCGTTCATCCAGAAGCGGATCATAGTACGATGGTATATGCTTCTGGTCGAGTCAACATGCTAAAAAGCAGTGATCAATACGCTACCCTTGGCGGACAAATAGAGCAATTGTTGATAGAAGAAGGAGAGCAAGTCAAGGAAGGACAAGAAATTATAGCGTTAGATACAACGTCGATAAAACGTGAAAAGAAGCAGCTTTCGATTCAATTAAATGAATTATTGATTGAACAAAAAAAATTGGGTCAGAAAAAATCGTTAAATGAATTAACGATGGAAGAAGCAAATATGCAGCTGACAGAAGCGCAAGCAGCCCTCAATAAGGCGACAGAAGGATATGATGGTGGTTGGGTAACGAAGGAAGAACTCAATCAAGCAGAAAAGCAGGTGGAAATGGCTGAACTTCAAATAAAAAAGCTAGAAGCACAGCTACAAATTGAGGAAAAAGCAGATGCCATGTCAGCAGAGCTAGTTCAATTAAAGATAAATAATCTAAAGCAGCAGCTAGAGCAGCTGGAGGAAGATTTAAAACGAGCAAACATCACAGCAACGATTGATGGTACTATTGTTGAGTTTTATGTGGAAAAGGGACAATATGTATCTGCGGGAATGACGGTAGCAAAAATTGGTACATTGGATCAATTACAGGTAA
>JAENYW010000247.1 GCA_016841555.1 Tepidibacillus decaturensis | reverse complement strand
CCTTTTATTTCTTTATATTCTACTTCAATATCTGATAAAGCAGTTCTCGCTTGCGGGTCCCAATTAATAATATATTCACCACGATAAATGAGCCCTTTGTCATATAAGCTTACGAAAACCTGTCTTACCGCCTTCGACAATCCTTCATCCATGGTAAAACGTTCTCGGGAATAATCTAAGGATAAACCTAATTTTGCCCATTGCTCGTGAATTCTGTTAGCTTATTGATGCTTCCATTCCCAAGCTCTTTCTAAAAATTTTTCTCTACCTAAATCATACCTGTTTAATCCTTCTTCTCTTATCTTTGCATCCACCTTCGCCTGCGTTGCAATTCCTGCATGATCTGTCCCAGGAAGCCAAAGCGCATCATAGCCCTGCATTCTCTTCATGCGAATAATAATATCCTGTAGAGTAAAATCAAGCGCATGACCAAGATGCAGCATTCCTGTAACGTTTGGTGGTGGTATAACAATACTGTATGGTTCTTTATTTTTATCTTTCCCTGCTTTAAAAACTTCATTGTCTAACCAAAATTGATACCATTTTTCTTCTACTTCCTTCGGATCATATTTGGTTGGCATCTGTAATTCCATATTCGCCATTTAAAAAAACCCCCTATATTTTTATCGACATGTACGTAAATGTACATCAAAAAGCACTTCCCATCCTTAAAGGACGAAAAGTGCTCGCGGTACCACCTTTATTCATAACGTATTATACATTATGCTCTTTCTAATGTTAACGAGATTATTCCCGATCCGTTCTACTACTGTTCAAACGGACTACTTCAGGGCGACCTTCAGTAAAAGAAACTCCTAGAAAACTTCTCAGCTAAACGTTTTCCTCTCTTAAGGATTCTTTTTCTTACTCTTCCCTATCATTGCATTTGTTTCTATTCAATTGTTTATTACCTCTTATTTTAATGAGATTGGTTCATAATGTCAAACCCATTTCTTTTTATCAAGACATATGAACAAACAAAATGGATAAAACATAGTCTATAGTATAGTTACTGCTTACATATATTTTTTTTATGAAAGGTCCATTTTCTAATTGGCTAAGGGAAGTGAAAGTAATGAATAATCAATGGTTAAAGCAAGTTTTATCTGCATTTCGTACGTTATTGTTCCCTCTAATCATTATTCAATTCTTAAGGACTTTATTTTTACCTAATCCTTTTGATATTTTTATTCTGTTTTTGTTATTTTTGGCTTATGTTGGCTTTGCTATGGATCTATATTAAAAAGCCACTTAACGTGGCTTTTAGCTTGTAGCTTTTAGTTTAACCATTGGTGTTGATCGACAAACCAAATGGTTTCTTTCATCTGCTCCCACCTTATCTGAAGCTTCTTTAAATACATCTCTTCTGACCATTTTTTCTCTTTTTGTTCATAGTTTTTCGCCAATGTTAACATTCTTTCGGGAAATAGAAGATAAATGGCTAATAATCTTTTTTCTTGTATCAATAGCGGGTTAATTTTTTCATATTGATCTAACCAAAAGGTCGCCCACATACGATGTTCTTTATTTAATATGTAAAAGCGAATAAAATAGGCAATATCTCGGACAGGAGTATCGATACTTACATGATCAAAATCGATAAGATAAACATTTTTATTGGAAGCTATTACTGCATTCCGATGATGAATTCTTCCATGACAAATGGTTTTTCGCATGGTTTCAATTGAATAGGTATCAAGAATCCACTCATTTAAATGTTCTAATGCTTCCTCTGCCCAATCCTGTAAAAAAGGGATATAGCTTAAGAATACATGTTCAAATGTTGTATTAGTAGCTTTTCTTTTCAGCTTTTTTTGATATTTCGTTAACCAATGGATCCTTTCTTCCCAAACATTACGTATTGTCATTTCATCTACATAAGAATAGGTTAATGTATTTGGCTCAAAGTTAAATCCTACCTTATGAAGATGAGCCATTTTTTTAATCAACAAATTCAAATGAGAGGGTTCATGTAATCCTAGTGATTTCCCTTCCATCCATTTTGTTACATAGATAACACCTGATTCAGTGGGGACGTATACATCTCCAAATTTATTAGGAACGATACTTGTAGCAGAAAAGGATTGTTTCTCTAAAAACTGAAGTATTTCATTCATCCTCTTTATTTGAGCTGACTGTACATCGCTTTTTTTTACCGCAAAAATCCCTAGCTGTGTTTCTACTTTTATCACATTTTTTATTTTTTCTTCCTTTGAAATCTGAAAATCATATTCTTTGTATACATGAGGGTGAATACCTATCTCTACATTTATTTGATGGAAATCAGACATTCTTCCTCCTCCCCTAAGAAACCCTCCACAGTCATATATGGTTCAAAGGTTAAAATACGTGTATAACGTTTGGTATAACCCATCAGATTTTTCCTGTTGTTTTAGTAGTTGATTATATTTGTACTCTATGTCCTTTAATTCTTGAGGGTTCTTTACCAAGTAATATATATAGATCAGCTTCCATATATCGTGGGGATAATTAATGTATGTTAATATCCAATATTTGTCACTAGAACTTAAAGGAAAATACTCCTGATAGGTGTCGAGTAGGTAAAGAATAGATTGATCTTGAATAGTATCATGCTTATAAATATGAGAAATGAGCTTCGCCAAATCATACATTGGTATTTCAATGATTGGAAATATAAAATCTTATATCCACCCTTCTCCATATTCATCTATTAGAATGGATTGAGGCTGAAGCCTTCCATGAGACCAAATAGGATTTCTCTCATTTCTGAAACTATTTTTCTCTACCTTTAACGCCATTTGAATACTTTCTTCCATCTGCTTCATATGGCTTTCTATATGAACAATTACTATCTCATCCATCGTATCCCTTGTCGCCTTAGCTTTTATCTGATTTTTAATTGCTAAAAAATGATTTAATCCCCTTCGGAAATGATGAGACCATGGCTCAAAAGAAGCTGTTACATCAAGCTTAGACATTGCTTCCTGTAATGTTGCTAAGGTTCTTCCCATTATTCTCATATCTTTATCCTGTAAGCACGAAGGAGCTTCTCCATCCAGCCAGTCGGTTAATACATATCCTATATCCCCATAGGATATATAGGCTTTACCCTCTATCGTACGAATAAAGCGATCTAATCTTCTAAAGCCCTGTTTAGCTATTTGCTCTCTGTAGTAGTGTGCTTCTTTTAATGCTTCTATATTATTCCAGCTTTTCACAACCTTTGTTCCTCGATTAGTGAATAGTTTATGAAAGGAACCGACATTTTCTATTTTATTAACAAGCAAATCATAATGATGAACCACATCATTTAATAAAGGATTATAAGCCATGTCCCTCTACCTTTTCATTGGAACATAAAGTAATTGTCCTTCTTCTATTGTTTGCCCTTGGAGTTTGTTATAGGCCATTAACTCATTTGTTTCTATTTCGTATTTTTGAGCTATTCCTTCTAACGTATCTTCTTTATGAACCAAATAGATTTTCATTTTATACTTATTTGCTTCATTCTCCTTCAATAAGCTAAATAGCATATCCTTCGTGTCTTTTTCTTTTTTGGATTCTATTTCGTCGTCCTTTGCTTCTAAAGCTTCAATTTGTTCAACAACCTTTGCTTCGTCTTTTAATTCATCTTTACCCGTATCGTTACTCTTTTCTGTAAAAGATGGGTATTTAAATAGCGAATAAAGTGGGTTACTATTATTTTTCTCCTCGCTACCTTTTGATTCTTTTCTGTTCCCTTTAATACCTATTTTCATCTTCGCCACTGGTTCTTCTTGAATTTCTTCCGCTTGCTCACTTTCGGTTTCACTTACTATTTCAGTTACTGTTTCAATTACTGTTTCACCTACTGCTTCTATATTTTCTACTTTTTCTTCTTCTATTTCTTGCTCTTCTTGTGTTTTATTCTGTGAATCGTCCTCTTCATTATCGCTCGTTATTTCCACTTCTTCCTTCATTTCTATCGTGCTCTTCTGTTCATTCTTCTCTTGTTGAACTGCCTCAAGCTTATTTTTCTTTTCCGCCATGGTCTCAACTATTTTCTCATCTGGACTTACTTGAATCTCTAATTCATCATTTGAAAAAGATTGGTTTGGCGTTTCATTTTCAAAGAATGAAAACGTATCATAATGAAAATCAGGTGGCATTTCTACTGGAGTATCCTGCTTAACATCTGGGTGAACGCCTAATAATTTGATATGAGCAATAAGTTTCATTTCCTCGTCTGATACAATTTCGTAGTCAAAATCTTCAACGATAAGAAATATTTCCGATGTACTTACCACTTTATCACGTGGAACTTGAATGGATAAAGGAATTTGATATTGAAAGGATGGTAACGCTTCGTCCCTTTGAAATACAGGATCATAATGTATTCCGTCTGATTGTTCAAAATAATTTTTCCAATCCTTTTCCTCTGTTAAAAATTCTCCTTGCAGCACAAGATGTCCGCTTATTTCCACATCATTTCTTGATTCATATACTTTGATAATTGGTTGTAGCTCTAAGCTAGACAGTTCATTAAAACTGCGTGCCTCTTTAATATGGCGAATTTGCTCTTGAATTTGAAATTTCATAAATGGTT
>JAENYW010000246.1 GCA_016841555.1 Tepidibacillus decaturensis | reverse complement strand
CAATGTACCAAACAACATGATTGAAATGGTGGAAAAATATTTTAGTGTTTTTCAAAATCAAAGGGCAAAGGAATATCAGAAGCCTGCAGTTTTTAATGCGCAAGAGCTTCTAAAAACAAAACAAACGGAGCAAGCGCATATTGCTTTTGCCTTACCAGGTTTATCTTTATCAGATCCTTATCTTTATTCTTTGGTCCTGTTAAATAATGTAATTGGTGGTAGCATGAGTTCACGTCTCTTTCAAGAGGTACGTGAAAAACGTGGGCTAGCCTACTCTGTATTTTCGTATCATTCTGCTTTCCAGGATACTGGATTATATACGATATATGCAGGTACTGCACCGAATCAGGTTGATGAAGTGGTAGATATCATTCAAAATATACTATCAGATATTAAGGATAATAGTATTTCTGAAAAAGAGATTAAAAAAGGAAAAGAACAATTAAAAGGAAATCTTATGTTAAGTCTGGAAAGTACAAACAGTCGAATGAATCGCTTAGGGAAAAATGAATTATTATTAGGAAAACAAATGACCTTAGACGAGGTAATCGACAGGATAAATCGAGTAAATGCCGATACGATACAAGAAGTAATCAATCATAGCTTAAATCATTCATTCTCCTTTTCGATGATTAGTCCATATGATCAGCTACCAAAAGAGCTTAGGAGGGATATTCTTGTATCAAATTAAAGTAAAAAAATTACCAGGATTTGATGATTTAACGATACCTCAAAAAATGTCTGAATATGCTAGCGGCTTTGACATTTATGCAGGTGTGAAGGAAGATATAACCCTTCATCCTGGTGATCGAGTATTAATTCCTACAGGTTTTGCTCTTGAAATGCCTATTGGTATAGAAGCTCAAATTCGACCTAGAAGTGGCTTGGCATTAAAGTATGGAATTACATTATTAAATACACCTGGAACCATCGATGCAGATTATAGAGGAGAAATCAAGGTAATTGTAGCTCATTTAGGAAATGAAACTTTTACCATTAAACGTGGAGAAAGAATAGCTCAAATGGTATTTATGAAGCTACCAGAAGTTACTTTAGAAGAAGTAGAAGAAATAAATGAGACAATTAGAGGTTCAGGGGGATTTGGTCACACAGGAAAATAGCTCCGTTTTTGGGAGTGTGATAAAAGGAGTAATATAAAAATGAAGCAGCGATCAGTTCAGTCACTTCATAAGGAAATTGAAGTGCTTCGCTCCAAATTACATGAAGCTGTAAGTGTTCGACAAAAGGAGCAGAATGAATTAGTTGTGAATGATCAAATATTAAAAATTAGCAAACAACTTGATGAATTAATTGTGCAATATATGAGGACAAGATAAAAAGGGGCTGTTGCAAAACGAATGAATAGTTCGTGGAGCAATAGCTCCTTTTTTTTATGTATTTAGATAGGTAGTAATTATTTTTGTTGAAGATGCATAAAAAGAAAACAAGAAGAGAAGCGTGTCAAATATGAAATTAGGGGGAGAGTTATGATGAGATTTAGTGATTTTAATGGTAAGGAGATTATTGATTTAATGAATGGAGAAAGGATAGGAATTATCGGGCATACTGATCTAGTTATCCATCCTGAAACAGGGAAGATAGAAGGATTCATATTACCTAGAGGATCATTTGGATTTTGGAATCGAAAAGAAGAATTCTATATTTCATGGCATGCAATTCGAAAAATTGGACCAGAAATGATTATTGTAGAAAGAAGGGAGCATTTAGAATCATATTGATTCTTCATTCAATGATATACATACCCTTACTCACTATTAAGAAGAAGATAAATATATGGTGTCACCAAAAAATGGGCTACAGAATAAAATGATGTTGAATTAAGCAACGATTCAAAGGTAAACAGGTAAATAAGAAAAACCCGCTTTGCATTTTCGCTTTTTTCAAGTAAAATGTGTGGAAAGGGGTAACTTCAAATTGCTTACTGGAATTCACATCGCATTTATCGGTGGTGACGCAAGGCAGCTAGAGGTTATAAAAAAATGTGTGAAAATGGATGCTACTGTTACATTAATTGGCTTTGATAATTTAGATAGTAAGTTTCAAGGAGTCCATTTGAAGGAATTATCTGAAGAAGTACTTAACGATGTAGATGCATTAATGCTTCCTATTGTTGGTACGGATGAAGAAGGAAATGTAGAAAGTATTTTTAGTCAAAATACGATAAAATTAACGGAAAATTATCTATCTAACCTACCTAAAACATCTAGAGTATATACAGGAATGGCAAAGCCTTATTTGAAGAAAATGTGTAGTGATTTACAAGTTGAATTGGTGGAACTTTTAGATCGTGATGAAGTTGCAATCTATAATTCAATCCCAACTGCCGAAGGCACCATCATGATGGCTATTCAAAATACAGACTTCACCATTCACGATTCTAATGTAGTCGTACTTGGATTTGGGAGAACAGGAATAACGGTGGCAAGAGCATTTCAAGGACTAGGAGCTCATGTGAGAGTTGCTGCAAGAAAACCTGAACATATTGCTAGAATTTATGAAATGGGCTTTAAGCCTTTTCATTTTGATGATTTAGATAAACAGGTCCATGATGTCGATTTTTTGTTTAATACTGTACCTCACATGGTTGTAACAGCAAAAGTGATTGCCAATATGCCACACCAAGCGTTAATTATTGATTTGGCTTCAAAACCAGGAGGTACTGATTTTCGTTATGCTGAAAAAAGAGGAATAAAAGCACTATTAGCCCCAGGTTTACCCGGAATCGTTGCTCCTAAAACAGCTGGTATTATTATTGCCAATGTACTTACCAGACTGATTTTAGACCAATTCGGAAACCAAGGGGGAGAACAATGAATTTAAAAGGGAAAACGATCGGCTTTGGTTTAACGGGTTCTCACTGTACGTTTGAAGAGGTAATGCCAGAGATACAAAAGCTTGTAGATGCTGGTGCAAATGTTATTCCTATCATCACACAAACAGTACAAACCACAGATACTCGTTTTGGTAAATCAGAGGATTGGAAAAATCAGTTAAAAGATATTACAGGGAATGAATTGATTGCTACTATTGTTGATGCAGAGCCAATTGGACCCAAGGGTTTATTAGATATCATGGTGATTGCACCAGCGACTGGTAATACAATTAGTAAATTAGCCAATGCAATTACCGATTCGCCTGTTTTAATGGCTACAAAAGCACAGCTAAGGAATTTGAAGCCTGTCGTGTTAGCTATATCTACTAACGATGGCTTAGGGTTAAATGGAATGAACATCGGAAAGCTTGTAGCTACAAAGAATATATTTATGGTTCCATATGGTCAGGATTCTCCTCAAAAAAAACCAAATTCTTTAGTAGCTAGAATGGAATTAATTAAAGAGACCTGTGAAGCAGCTTTAGAATATAAACAACTACAGCCAGTAATTGTCGAAAAATTTAATTACTAAGAATGGAAAATATTCTTATTGCAAAACCAATATGGTTTATGCTAAAAGGTATATATAAAAAAAGCTTTTGGGAGGAATAACAAATGAAGAAAAAAACAAACTATAATATTGCGGTCATTGGAGCAACAGGAGCTGTAGGTCAACAAATTATTCGTCTATTAGAGCAAAGAGATTTTCCAATTGATAAGCTGAAGCTACTAGCATCCAGTCGTTCAAAAGGAAAGGTTGTAGCTTTTAAAGGGCAAGAATTCGTTGTAGAGGAGGCTACTCCCGAAAGTTTTCAAGACGTTGATTTTGCATTATTTAGTGCTGGAGGCTCCACAAGTATAGCATTAGCTAACCATGCTGTAGAAAGCGGAGCTATTGTCATAGATAACACAAATGCTTTTAGGATGGATACAGATGTACCTTTAATAGTACCAGAGGTTAATTTAGAGGAAGCGAAAAAAAATAAAGGAATTATAGCTAATCCAAACTGTTCAACGATTCAAATGGTAACAGCTCTAAAACCGTTATATGATCGTTATGGGATTGAACGAATTATCGTTTCTACCTATCAGGCTGTGTCTGGTGCAGGTTCTCAAGCTGTCAATGAACTTTTGAATCAAACAAAGCAGTTACTAAATGGTGAAGAAATTACAAAGGGAATATTACCAGTAGGTTCACTACCAGTGAAAAAACAAATAGCATTTAATGCTATTCCACAAATTGATGTATTTGAGGAAAATGATTATACAAGAGAAGAAATGAAAATGGTTAGGGAGACAAAGAAGATATTTAATGATTCCTCCATAAAAATTACCGCTACTTGTGTAAGATTAGGGGTTGTTAGTGGACATTCTGAGTCGGTATACGTAGAACTAAAGGAAGACTATGACATGGAGGAAGTGGTATCCTTATTAAATAACGCACCAGGCGTTAAAGTGGTAGATGATCCTTCTAATCAAGCCTATCCGTTAGCAACGGAAGCAGCTGGCAAATTAGATGTATTTGTTGGAAGGATTCGTAAGGATTTAGACCATCCTAGAGGAATTAATATGTGGGTTGTTTCTGATAACTTATTAAAAGGTGCAGCATGGAATGCTGTACAAATTGCTGAAGAAATGATAAAGACAGTTTGATTTGAGGGGAAATTTATGAGAATAGTTGTTCAAAAATTTGGTGGTTCGTCACTTACGACAAAAGAAT
>JAENYW010000245.1 GCA_016841555.1 Tepidibacillus decaturensis | reverse complement strand
AAGGCTTTAAGAATGTTATCTTTGGTGGTGAAGGATTATTTTTAACCCGCTTAACTGGACCAGGTAAAGTATGGCTACAAACCATGACCATTGCTAATCTAGCAGGCAAAATTGCATCTCATGTTCCATCAGGCAGTAAAAGCGATCGTGGTATGATTAATAGTATAGGAGATTTATTTAACGACTAACAGGATATTACATATAAGAAAAGTTTGTATGTTCCATTCCTGCTCCGTCATCCATGCCTTTCTTTAATTAAAGAATAATGTGAGAAAGACATTCCTGAAAGTCGCTACTCATGGAATATACAAACCCTTAATACTTATGGTAGACAATTATACTTTCTTATCTATTAAAAAAGAATTCCTATTCCCAAAGGAATTCTTTTTTTTATTTATTTTTCGTCTTTTTAAATGCTACTGCTTTTATCCTCATAGTATTCTCTAAAGCTTTAAATTCTCTTTTAATTCGGACGTTTCTGCCTGTCAGTAGCATAATGGATCGCAAAACAAAATTTTCTGTTACACTATTTTCTGTAATGGTCATTTCTGTTTGTTGCTGCTTAGATTTCCATTCAAATGTCCAAACACCAGTCATACCAAAGCTGCTCCTGATCATATGGAAAACCATTTTATGCTTAGGCTCTTTTTCAATGATCTCCATTTCAATAAAGCCCTTCATATCCGTGTGCTCTCTCCATATAGGAAGACCTTTTTCATTTTGACCGATAATCTCCAATTGATGAAGTTCTAGTTTTCTATCAGGTAACCCTTTTATATCATTTAATAGCTGCCAAATAGTGTCCGACGACATATCTAATTTTTTCGTAATTTTTCCCTGATATTTTTTTGGAATGAAGATTCCAGCCAAAGAAAAAAGAATGCTTGCACTGATTATGATGAATAATACAATAAAAAAAAGATGCATTTTTCTCCCCCTTTACTACATCAAGACCATATTAGCATTTCTCTTTATTATATCAAAATGGTTTGCTAATAGCATTTTATAAGAAAAAAACAGCGAAATAATCACTGTTTATAGCCTCTTCACTCTATTCTATCCTGCTTATTTGGAAGTCTACCGCTTTTTTTCACCGCTTCACGAAGTAAAAATTCAATATGTCCATTTACGCTACGAAATTCATCTTCTGCCCAACGTTCAATAATTTCATATAGCTTCTGATCAATTCTTAAAGGAAATTGCTTTTTCTCAGTCATTTTCTTCTTAGTATAGAGTTCCTGTATTAATAACGGGTTGGGCTGAACGATCAGAAACAATGGCAACCATCAGATTATTGATCATCTGTACTTTTCTTTCATCATCTAATTGGACTACTCCTTCATTTTCCAGTTGTTCGATAGCCATTTGCGCCATTCCAACTGCACCTTCAACAATCATTTTTCTTGCCGCTAAGATTGCTGAAGCCTGTTGACGTTGAAGCATCGCACTAGCTATTTCAGTAGAATAAGCAAGATGGGTGAGGCGAGCTTCCAATACTTCTACTCCTGCCAGCTGAAGACGAGCTTGAAGCTCTAAACTTAATTCATTAGCGATTTCCTCCGCATTTCCACGAAGGGACAATCCTTCCTCTGCGAAATTGTCATAAGGATATTTGGTAGCTACATGGCGCAGAGCAGTTTCACTTTGAATTTCAACAAATTCTTCATAATTATCGACATCAAAAACAGCCTTTGCTGAATCAATAACTTTAAATACAACAACTGCAGCAATTTCAATTGGATTTCCTTCCACATCATTCACCTTTAACTTAGCACTGTTGAAGTTCCGAACTCTTAACGATACCTTTTTACGAGTGGAAAGAGGTACAGTCAGATATATACCGTTATCACGAATCGTTCCAATATACTTGCCGAAAAAAATGACTACAGCAGCATTATTTGGCTGGACCACAGTAATTCCTGTAATTAGAATAAAAGCTACAAAGATTAAGGATATTGCTAGTAGAATTTGATGCCTATAAACCATATAACCTCCAGCAATACCAAGTAAAAGAATCCCCAAAAGAGCTAAGAAACCATTCATATTCCATGCTTTTTTTTCTGTCATATTAACACTCCCTATTAATCATATCATTTAGATATTATTATGATATCATTTTTTACTTTATTTGTAAAGTAAATCTCAATAAAAAAAAGGCTATATACTTAGCCTCAGCATGTAGATAAAGCCCTAACTCTACGGTGTTTTTTCTATTATAAGTATTGTTGGTAATTTTTCCATAGGGTTACGTATACGTATAATAACTTAAATTCATCGCATAAATTAAATAGACATGAAGAAAATAGCGATGATGATAAGCTGAAATACGATCTTTAACACACTGCCACCTAAAAAACCGATTAATGATGCAAAGCCAATTTTTATAGCCTTTGAAAAACCAACACCTCTTAGCATTTCTACAATAGTTACAAAAATAAATGGAGCAATAATTACACCAATAGGACCAAAAATGAATGGACCAATTAGCATACCACCAACTGCTGCCCAGGCCCCTGCCTTCGATCCCCCCCAACGTTTAACCCAAGTGCTACTAGCAACATAATCTACAATAATAATAAATACGGTTAGCACAATAAAGGTTAACCAGAAGTTTAATCCTGCCAATGGATTAATGAAAAAGTGATAGACAAGGACTCCTCCCCAAATTAAAGATATCCCTGGGATAATGGGCAACACAATACCTATGAAACTAAGGATAAATAGAATGATGATCAACGTCCACCATAGGATACTCAATGGATATCTCCCTCCTTATTTTTGAGAAACCTACCAAGGGTATAATGCATCTAGATATTGTTTTAGCTCATCATTGTATATAAACTCATTTTTTTCCAGTCTTTCATAAACATCCTTTACCTTTTTATAGGCTTCGGTATCGGGGTATTGCTCCATAAAACGTTCATAGCTATTTTTTACTTGATTATCCAATATATTTGTTTCATACTGATATGTTGGAGTATTATCTAAGCCAACAAAATAAAAATGTAGATAAGGCTTGTAATAATTTTTTCTAGCGAATTGACTTTCTTCCGAATCAGGATACTTATTGATATAATAATCCCAATTTGCTATTCTATCTGCTAACTCATCCCAAGGAATAATAATAGCTCCATCACTTAATGCATGGTCTTCCACTTCCATCAACTCTAATTCAAGAAATGCTATATATGGATTAGAGAGTCCTTGTATAAGATTACTTAGGATAAACTGAGGGTCAGGTTCAAGATAAAAATCTCCTTCCTCCATATATATGCTATAACCATTATTTTTAATCTTCGTAATTACTTCCTTTATCTTCTGATCTTCTATTTTTTCTGGTTGATTTAGCTTTCCAACTGAATAATCCCAGGATATTCCTGTTTGATATAATAAACGTTCATAGTCTCCTAATTGCTTTTCCTGAAGCTTGAAAATTTCCTTGGCTCCCCTATCTATTAGCGTGGTGTCATTTGACATATTCATATAAGCTGTAACTGTTTGTAAGGATTCACTAATGGTGAGTTTATCTACGGAAAAATAATGGGTTAATCTCTCTTGTAGCTTTTCCTTTAGCATATGCTCGCTACTGATAAATTCACCAAAACACCATCCGATTTTGTCATTAATGCTTACCTTGTACCAATAATCCTGATAGCTACCAATAGCTTCTTGATTTGGAGATTTGCTAATAATTTCAACCTTGGTTCCTATCGAAAGGGTATCAAGGATTTCCGAATCAATCGTTTCCTTTTCTCTTAATCTTGTATTATTCCCAAGGATATACCATGTCTCACTTATCTCACTTGTTACTTCTTTTTCCTGTTCATTTACTTTCTCATTTTTAATCTGATTGGATGTTGAAGTATTATCGACTACAATATTATCAGGTTTAGAAGTGCAACCAGTAAAAATGAATATGAACAAAAACATAATCAATAAAATCAACGGCTTTTTTAACATATAATGTTCTCTCCTAAATTTATTCTTCTCATGTTCATTTTTATTCCTTCAACAAAGACATTTTTTTGGATAATCCTAATGATGGTGGACTTCCTTCTGTTGATAAGTTATCTCCTTTTCTTTATACCATAAATGGAAAACGAGAAAAAATCCAAAGGTAAAGATAGCCCCGAGAATATAGGGGAATTCCATTAGAAAAAGATATAATGTCCCTGCAATCGGAGGTCCTGCAATTCTTCCTAAGCTATCCATTGAATCCATTACACCCATAGCAGAACCCTGACTTGATTTAGATTTTTTTGATATTAACGAGGTAATACTTGGTCTCATCATACCATTTCCTATACCAAATATCATTAAGAAGATGGCAAGACTCCAAAAACGATGAGCAAATATAATTAATATAAAGCCTATAGAAGAAATAATCAGCCCTATTTTTATCGTATTTTTTTCACCATATTTATTAATTATCCTGCCAATCAATCCACCTTGAACAAAAGCACTAGCAATTCCCATCATCGCAAAAATATACCCTAAATCATGTGAGCTAATCCCTGCACGATCGTTAGCAAAATAAGCAAAGGTACTTTCAAGACCAGCTAATGTAAAGCTTACAATTAAGGCAGCTAAATACACAAGAGTTAGATGCTCTTGACCTATTATTGCAAAGCT
>JAENYW010000244.1 GCA_016841555.1 Tepidibacillus decaturensis | reverse complement strand
AAGGTAATAATGTATCCTTTTGTGGCATATAGCTGATATGGCCTTTTCGATTTAAAATAGAAGCTCCATCTAATAGAACCTCACCCTGTGCGGGTCTTTCTAAACCAATAATAATGTTGAATAATGTGCTTTTCCCGCTTCCACTTGGGCCAAGGATAGAGATAAATTGACCTTTATTAATGGTCATAGAAATATTATGAAGCGTTTCAAATGATGAGCCATCCTTCAAAGAATAATCTTTATAGATATTAATAAGCTCTAGTTTTGGTATATCCTTCAAGACAATAGCCCCTTATCTTTTTGGTAAGAAATCATTGGTAAACGCTTTTTTGCTATCAATCATACTCGGTATTAATTGATGGTCGAGCATCCATTGAGCATAATTGTTCCATACAGATTCCTTTTGTATTCCCCATTGTGTAGCATCTTCTTGATATTTGGCACTAAGCCATTCTTGACTTTTTATAACTAGCTCCTCATTCATTCCTGGTACTTTAGCCAATAAAATCTTTGCTGCATCTTCTGGATGATCTATTGCAAATTCATAACCCTTTGTTGTAGCTTCCATAAAGAGCTTTATGGTATCTGGATCTTCTTGAACAGTTGACTCATTTACAATAATAACTGGAGTATAAAAATCTAATTCAGGAGCTAATTCTTTCAGCTCGATATAATTGATTGGGAACCCTCTTAATTCTGCTTCCATTCCAGTCCAGCCATAATAAATCCATTCAAAATCTACGTCTCTTTGTGTCACAGTAAAAAAGTCAGCTGAACTTACGTTGACAATTTCTACTTTTTCAACATCAGCTCCTTCTTTCTCCATCAACGATTGAATCATTGCTTTTTCGATCGGTGAACCCCAACCACCATATTTTTTTCCTTCAAAATCCTTTGGAGATATAATACCTTTTTCTTTCGGTGAAGCAAACCCTGAGGTGTTATGCTGAAGAATAGCTGCAATAGATACTACTGGCATATTGTTCGTTCTAGCATAGGTTACTTCTTCCTGATAGCTTATTCCAAAATCCGCTTGTCCAGCTGCTATTAATTGAGCCGTTCCACCTTCTGGAGGTTGTAAAATTTCTACATCTAAACCTTGTTCTTTATAATACCCATTTGCCATTGCAACGTATAAACCTGTGTGGTTGGTATTAGGTACCCAATCTAACATTACTTTAATTGGTTTTAATGCTGGCGATTCTATATTAGCTGTTTGTTCTTGATTGCTACAACCTAATAGTAAGCTGGTCATTATTAAAATAAGACTTAATACAAGATAAACTGTTCTTTTCATCGTTGACACCCCTTTTTATTTTTTTAAATAAAGATAACTTATCTAATAAGACTATACTATAACCAAGGAAAAGCTTTGTAATATGCAAGAGTGTTCACTTTCTTCTTTCTTTGCCAAGGAATAGCTAACTGCTCTAATATGAGTAATAGGGAATAGATAGCAATACTTAAGGTTACCACTACAATAATCGCCGCAAATACTTTATCCGTTAAAAAGGAATGCGAAGTGTTTTTCATATACATTCCTAATCCTTTACTAGCACCTAACCATTCGCCAATGACTGCACCCATAACACTATATGTACCAGCTATTCTTAAACCAGAAAACATTGAGGACAATGCTGACGGAAATCTCACCTTTAAAAATATTTGTGTTTTTGTTGCATTCATTGTCTTCAGCAGGGAAATTAATCCTTGATCTGTTTGATTAAAACCATCTACTAAGCTAATGACAATAGGGAAAAATGCAACAAGCACAACAACAACCACCTTAGGTAAAATACCAAAACCAAACCAGATAAATAACAATGGTGCTATAGCAATAATTGGAATCGTTTGTGAGGTAACAAGTATTGGATATATTCCTCTCTTTAAAAAAGAACTAGAATCAATGAGTACAGCAAGTATCAGTGATATTACTATTGCTAAAGTAAAGCCAATTAGTGCTTCATTTAACGTTACCCACGTATGTTCAAGAATGATATATCTTTCCTGCACTAGCGTCTTTAAAATACTAGTTGGGGCTGGTAAAATCCAATTAGGAGGATGAGCTATTCTTACATATCCTTCCCAAAAAAATAATGCCATAAATACCATAACTACTGCTGGGTAATGCTTAGAAAAAAAAGACATATCTTCATCTCCGATACTTTTCAATCTTTTCTTCAATAGTAACCCCTTTTGGATGATAATCTATTTTTATTATAGTCATTACCCTTTCGGCTCCTGCATCCACACATGCCTGCTGAGCTTGTTTTACGATTTCTAAAAGCTGATCTAACTCACCCTCCATTGTTGTTTCCATAGGTCCAACCTCAAATTTTACTCCAGATTTTTTTACGACATCGATTGCTAGATCAACTACTCGATATGTATCTTCATCAGAAACTTTAGGAATCACTTGAAAGCTGACATTTATTTTTGGCAAAAAACATCCCCTCACTTTTATTTATAAAATAAATTTTGTAGATTCCAATCATACATAAAAAAGCTGACCTGTCTGGTCAGCTTAGATAATATACAATCTTGATTAATCATTATCCCTCCGCTGGCATTATCCAGATCAGGTTATTGGGTCGACATTATACCGTAACGTCCTCTCAGCCGAAGTCATTCAGCTCCCCATTTGGAGTATTTAATTATGTTCCTATCTTACCATGAATCTCTTCATTGTCAATGATATAGGATTCAACTAAGGTTACAAAAGCTTTTCACCTAAAGCAGACGCTATTAACCCAACTGCTACCTCGGCTGTTTTATTTCGATTATCTAAAATAGGATTCACTTCTACTAATTCTGCTGAAATCAGCATATCTGCTTCTGCAAGCATTTCCATTGCTAAATGTCCTTCTCTATATGTAATACCTCCAGTTACAGGTGTTCCTACTCCTGGTGCATCATTAGGTTCAAGACCATCTAAGTCTAAGCTTAAATGAATACCATCCGTTATTTTCTTTAAATACTCAATAGCTTCATCTAAAACATTAGCCATACCCAAACGATCAATTTCATGCATAGTAAATACCTTAATGTCCATATCTTTGATTAATTGTCTTTCACCTTTATCTAAATCTCTTGCACCAATTACAACAACATTCTCTTTTTTTATTTTTGGTACAAATCCCATGATATTAACCAAATTTGAATCGCCGTATCCCAGACTAACTGCTAATGGCATTCCATGTATATTGCCTGAAGGAGTGGTTTCTGGTGTATTTAAATCACCATGAGCATCAAACCATAAAACACCTAAATTTTTCTTATGATTTGCTAATCCAGCAATCGTTCCAATCGCTATACTATGATCTCCACCAAGAACTAGAGGAAACCTCCCCTCATTAATAATGTTTGAAACGGTATCTGCCAATTCTTTGTTGACCATAAGTACTTCTTTTAAATATCGAGCTTTTTCACTTTCTATTTTATGTGTCTCTGGCGTTGGTACGTTTAAGTTCCCTAAGTCAATAACATCGTATCCTGATATCTCCAACCGCTCTTTTAAATTTGCGTACCTAATCGCACTTGGCCCCATATCTACTCCCCTACGACCAGCCCCCAGGTCCATAGGTACACCAATAATTGTGATGTCCTTCTGCATATTCTCTTTCCTCCCTATTATCAATAAATACAACTTTATTTTATCACTTATGGATGAAGTTATTAACCTATTTTAACTATTTCATTATATAGGTTAACGGAAAAGAGAATGTATATAGTGAGAAACAACAGATAAAAATAAAAAAGGTTGAAGTACATTAGTACAACAACCTTAATAATCTTATATAGTTCATTCGACGTAGTGGTCAGAATATATATGGAGCACTCTATCGAGCACACGGATTGCCTCGAACTAAGATCTGTCTCGACGTTGTTCTCGGTCTTTTTTATGGAGCGGGTGATGGGAATCGAACCCACGCTACCAGCTTGGAAGGCTGGAGTTCTACCATTGAACTACACCCGCATAATGAAAGTTACCTTCGGTTGAAGTAGCTTCTTTGCTAACTTTCGATCGTTGTGCTGTGAATAACTTCTTGGAATTACTTCTTAGTGCACCCGCATATTAGAGATTAGATGTGTGAGGTGAGAGCAATCGACTTTTTCATCGATTTAACTAAGTCTCACTTCTCATTTCTCACTTATAAAATGGTCGGGATGACAGGATTCGAACCTGCGACCCCCTGGTCCCAAACCAGGTGCTCTACCAAGCTGAGCCACATCCCGTTAATGGCGTGCCCTGAGAGATTCGAACTCCCGACCTTCTGATTCGTAGTCAGACACTCTATCCAGCTGAGCTAAGGGCACATAACATATAATATAATATAGATGGGTAATTATTCGTTAATTCTAAAATTATTTATGGAGCGGACGACGAGATTCGAACTCGCGACCCTCGCCTTGGCAAGGCGATGCTCTACCACTGAGCCACGTCCGCGTATAATATGAACTTTTCCTGCAGAAAAGCAATCTCGACGTTGTACTCAGAAAAATATGGTGCGGGTGAAGGGAGTCGAACCCCCACGCCAAAGGCGCTAGATCCTAAGTCTAGTGCGTCTGCCAGTTCCGCCACACCCGCAAAATATAAAATGAAATGGTGAGCCATACAGGATTCGAACCTGTGACACCCTGATTAAAAGTCAGGTG
>JAENYW010000243.1 GCA_016841555.1 Tepidibacillus decaturensis | reverse complement strand
ACTTCAGGTGGAGGAACCTTCGGCAGTACCACCAGTGCCAGCACCACCTTTACCATGCCTGCTAACGCTGTTACCATTACAGCAAACTTCACATATAACGGCGGAAGCAGTAGCGGTGGAAATAATACCAGCACGACTCCTACACAGACTTATTATGCAGAGGTTTCAGTAAACAATACATTAGGAAATTCCCTATCAGTCACTGTAGATGAGTCTACAAAGAATGCAACAGTAGACCTAAGCGATCAGTTAGGCAATGAGTTCAATAATGGAGGAATTACCATTATTAACGTGCCATCCGTTCCTGGTGTAAATCATTATACTCTGGGTATTCCTATTGCTTACCTGTCCACGTCTGATGGGGAAGGCACGTTTACCTTTAACACCAATACAGGTAGCATGACCTTACCTGCGGATATGCTTGTGGGTATTTCAGGAATAGAAGGAAAGAAAGCGGCAATCACCATCAGCCAGGGTGATAAATCCGAACTGCCCGACAGCGTAAAAGCAGCCATAGGCGATAGACCGCTGCTCCAATTGGCAGTGACGATAGACGGAGAAGTGATTGAATGGAACAATCCTAATTCACCAGTCAGCATATCCATACCCTATATACCGACAGAAGAGGAATTACAGCACCCTGAAAGTATCGTCATCTGGTATATCGACAGTAGTGGCAAGCCAGTCTCTGTACCCAACGGGCATTATGACCCAATTTCCGGTACCGTCTTTTTTGAAACTACTCATTTCAGTTACTATGCGGTAGGTTACAATGAAGTGAGTTTTAAGGATGTGGCAGATACTTCGTGGTATAGCAAAACAGTCGGCTTTATCGCAGCAAGGGGCATCACCACGGGAAAAGGGGAAGGCATTTATAGTCCTGAAGCAAAATTGACCCGAGGTGAATTCCTAGTGATGATGATGAGAGCCTACGGCATCGCACCCGATACCAACGGGTCGGATAACTTCTTAGATGCAGGGAACACCTATTATACCGACTATCTGGCAGCAGCAAAACGTCTTGGCATAACAGGCGGCGTAGGCAATAATAGATTCGCACCAGACAAGGAAATCACTCGCCAGGAAATGTTCACCTTGCTGTATAATGCCCTGAATGTCATAGGAGGACTTCCAGAGAGCAATTCCGGTAAAGAACTATCCAGCTTCAGTGATGCAGACCAGATTGCTCCTTGGGCAAAGAATGCCATGACACTGTTTGTAGATACTGGAGCGATCAGCGGTAGTAATGGCAAGTTATTTGCCACCAGTACAACGACAAGAGCAGAAATGGCACAAGTATTATATAATTTGCTGTCAAAATAGGAAATACTTTATAATTATCAAGGCTGTCAATATCCATGAGGATATAGTCGTTCATCAGATAACTATTAGGAAATAACAAATTAGCCTGAGAAGAATAATATTACTTCTCAGGCTGTTTTTTTATTTGAAATTATCATATCTATAATATTACCCAATAACATTCATAGAGTATTTTATCGTCCCATATGGATGTTCACTTCTATTGAAATCTTCCTTATTCAATCTTTGCCATAATTCTAGTAATGCCTTCTATATGCATACTAAGTGCCTCTAAATCTTCCTCGGAAAAACTAGATATTTTCTCCGCAAGAACTTCTTTTATTTTATTTTCTTGCTCCTCCAAAAATACTTGTGCTTTATCGGTTAAGGAAATTAATGTTTTCCTTCGATCATTTGCATCTGTGTAGCGTTGAATTAATTCATCAGCTAGTAAATTATCAACAATAGGCGTCATGTTAGGCTTAGAAATAATTAAATGAGCAGCTGCCTCTGTGATATAGCTTGGTCCATGGTGCTTTAGGTAAATAATAAGCTTTACATGAGAAGGTGGTAAGGGAAATTGCTTCATAATTTCTTCTGAATGAAAGATTTTTCTACTAAAAAAGAAAATAAAATGGTATAAGTCATTAGAAATTTTACGAAGCTTATTTATATCCATAATAATTACCCTCCTTCTACCATTCAATAAATTCTTTATTCATTATAAACGAAAACAAAGACATCTTCAATCAAAAATAGTTATTGACACATAATAGTTATAAAAATATAATAAAAAGAGCCAGTAACGACAGACAATTTAATTAGTCGAATATATATTACTGTAATGAAAATAACTATTGTTATATTCAATAATAAAATAAGGGAGATCAATCTTATGTTTAAACTATTCAGACATTTAAAGCCCTTTATCATGTCCATTCTGCTAATCATCTTTCTTCTTTTTCTGCAAGCAAATGCGGACCTTGCCCTACCAGACTATATGTCAAAGATTGTTAATATAGGGATTCAGCAAGGTGGAATTGAGAACGCCGTTCCAAATGTGATACGGAGTAACGAAGTAGATAAGCTAAAGATGTTCATGAATGAAGATGAGAAAAAGGCATTCAATGAGAATTATATTCTATTAGATAAGCAAAGCCTATCATCTGAGGATTTTCAACAATATGCTAAGGATTATCCTTTGCTTGAGCAAAAAGCCCTTTATCAATTAGATACAAGTAATAAGCAAAAAATTGAAGAGCTTAATATGATGTTAGGCAAGCCGATACTTATTGTAGCTGGAATTGAAAAAGAGGGATTTGCTGCTTTTACAGCAGGTTCTTCATCACAAGATGGACCAACGATGAATATTCCATCTGATACCGATCCGTTTACGGTGATTTCCATGATGTCTGCGGAGCAATTACAGCAAATGCAGGAAAAGATTGAAGAGAAATTCAAGGAGATACCAGACAATATGATTACTCAATCCGCTGTACTCTATCTAAAGAATGAGTACGATTTGATTGGGATCGATACAGAAAAGCTACAATTACATTATGTTTTATTTACTGGACTTAATATGCTACTTATCGCACTAGGTAGTATGATTGCTACCGTAATTGTTGGATTATATGCTGCAAGAGTAGCAGCAGGGTTAGGTAGAAATTTGAGAAAGGATGTATTTAAGAGGGTTACAAGCTTTTCTAATACAGAATTTGACAAATTTTCAACAGCATCCTTGATTACACGTAGTACAAATGATATCCAACAGGTTCAGATGATGTTTGTATTTCTATTAAGAATTGTCTTTTATGCACCAATTCTTGGGGTTGGTGGCATCATAAAGGCATTGCAAACCGATACCAATATGGGTTGGGTTATTTCAGTAGCTGTGGTTGCTATTCTTACATTAATGGTCGTTATGTTCGCAATTTCGATTCCAAAGTTTAAACGTATTCAAAAGCTAGTAGATAAGCTAAATTTAGTAACTCGAGAAGCGTTAATAGGAATACTAGATATCCGAGCATTTAATACGCAAAAATATGAGGAAGAAAAATTTGAAGCTGCTAATATAAACCTAACTAAAACCAATCTCTTTGTAAATCGTATCATGGTAATGATGATGCCACTCATGATGCTGATCATGAACCTTGTCATGATTCTCATTGTATGGGTTGGATCGCATCAAGTGGATGCAGGAGCTATGCAGGTAGGGGATATGATGGCATTCATACAGTATTCGATGCAAATCATCATGGCATTCTTAATGATTTCCATCGTTGCAATTATGGTCCCTAGAGCATCAGTATCAGCACAACGTGTTTATGAAGTGATAGAGACAGAAATTTCGATTAAAGATCCAAAGGTTTCCGAGCATTTTCATTCTGATACAAAAGGACATATTGAGTTTAAACATGTATCCTTTCAATATTCTGGAGCGGAAGAGGATGTCCTCTCTGATATCAGCTTTATTGCCAAGCCTGGTCAAACCACTGCATTTATTGGAAGTACAGGAAGTGGAAAGTCGACGCTTATAAATTTAATTCCTAGATTTTATGATGTGACAGCTGGGAAAATTCTCATTGATGGAGTAGATATAAGAAAAGTATCTCAGCAAGAGCTTAGAGAGAAAATTGGCTATGTACCACAAAAGGGAGTTTTATTTTCTGGTACAATAGAAAGCAACTTAAAATTTGGAGATAACACCGCAGCTGAGCAAGATTTAATAAAAGCATCTGAAATATCACAATCGATCGAATTTATCCAAGAAAAATTGGGTGGGTTCCAATCGAAGATTTCTCAAGGAGGCTCCAATGTATCAGGGGGTCAAAAGCAACGGCTTTCGATTGCTCGTGCATTGACAAAGAAACCAGAAATATTTATTTTTGACGATAGCTTTTCCGCGTTAGATTTTAAAACAGACGCTGCACTACGTAAGGCGCTAAGGACGGAAACCAAGGAGAGCACGATTATCATTGTTGCACAGAGAATCAATACCATTAAGAATGCAGATCAGATTATTGTTCTAGATGAAGGGAAAATGGTAGGAAAGGGCACGCATCACGAATTAATGGAATCTTGTGAGGTTTACCAACAAATTGCGTTGTCACAGCTTCCGAAGGAGGAACTGATGTAATGAGTGACCAAAACAAACATAATCAGAGCACGCAAAATTTTAGAGGCATGGGTCCCATGGGCAGAAATACAGGCAGCATGGAAAAAGCGAAAGATTTTAAGGGGACAATGAAAACCCTTATCTAATATCTAAGTGCCTTTAAAGCATCTTTTCTAATTGTTGTGCTTTTTGCCATCGGTAGTTCTGTCTTTGCCATCGTTGGACCTAAGTACCTTGGAAAAGCGACGACAAGGCTATTCGAA
>JAENYW010000242.1 GCA_016841555.1 Tepidibacillus decaturensis | reverse complement strand
GAAATTTTTCATGGTACTTTGTTTTACTTTTACATCCCAATGGATCATTACATGGCATATTCAACCCTCCTTTAAACGTAAAAAAGCCGAATATACCATTAAGATGGTAAAAATCCGGCTTAATTTAAAAAGGTATGCACGTACCATACCTTTACTATTCATGTTGAGCTCATCTTTTAATGAGTTGCTTCCCTTTATTTAAAATACTTGTTAGCTTCTTCAAAAGTTAATTCCAAATACTCTTTATCCTTCGTGAGAATGTCAACAGTCCTAGAATTTTCTTTATAATATAAATTTTCATCTTCTTGAACCTTAACACCATTCTTTTCAAAATCTACCTTACAAGTTGCATGTTCGATACCTATATCCTTTCTTGAAAACCCTAATTTTTTTGAAATGATGACTAACTTTTCATCAATTCCTTCATTATTGTATAAATCATTATCACCACTATATCCTTCTCCAACAGCACAGGCAATAAAGTCTACGATAATTGCCTTTTCTTCAACCGTTAGAAATATATTGTTTTTCATTATAAGAATTCCTCCATCCCTTTTATTTAATAAAAAAAACAAATTCACCAATTATTCATGGTAAAATCGGCTTACTTTTAACAAAAGGCATACCATACCTTTACATGAACTATTATTGCTTTTTAAAATCCCTTTATCTTTCAAATTGAAAGTGAGGGTACATTGAACCCATTCGTTTCTCCCAGTAAAGTTAAGGAAAAATGATAATTGATAAGTACAAACTATATGTTTATTTTACCAGATATAAGAACAAAAGAAAATACCGTGCAAGATCGATTAATCGGTTTAAATTCATGCATTTCACACCATTTTGTAGGAGGTAACCCATCGTCCCATTCTTGATTATTGCAGTTAAATTGAGCCGCTTATGCGGAGTTTTGAGCCAGTCAATGCGAGAAAAAAAGCCATCATATGCGAAATAGAGAGCCATTGTTAGGATAGCCTTTTGTATACTTGAGTTTCATGCAAACAAGCATGACACCAACATACAGGAGGTTTTTTTATGGTTAACTGTCGTAAGATTCTGGAACTGTATTTTGAAGGTGTCAGTCAAAGAACAATTAGTTCTAGCACTGGTCATTCAAGGAATACAGTTTCCGATGTCGTTCATCGTGCTAGGAAACTGGGTATAGAAAGTGTGAACGATACAATGACTAATCAATGGCTAGAAGCGTTTCTCTTTCCTGAGAAACAAGCTATTGAGAAAGGTTATTTCCCAGTTTATTAGGAACAAGTGCATAAGGAGCTGCAAAAAAAGAATGTCACCTTATCCTTATTGCATCATGAGTATGCATCAGAAGCACGTGAAGGTGGCAAGATTCCCTATGCCTATCAAACTTTTTGAGAAAAGTACGGGAAATATGCCAAGAAATATAAGTTAACGATGCCTATTCGGAGGAAACCAGGTGAAGTGATGGAGGTGGATTGGGCTGGTTCTACGCTTCATATTATTGATCGTTCAACAGGTGAAACAATTCCAGCATACGTTTTTATTGCAACCTTGCCATACAGTCAATTCTGTGACGTGGAGGCATTTTTAGATATGAAATCAGCCAATTAGCTTATCGCTCATATCCATGCATTGGAGTATTTTGGTGGTGTTCCTGAAACATTGGTTCCAGATAATTTGAAAACAAGGGTTACGAAAGCCCATAAAGATGAGCCTGTACTCAATGAAGCCTATCGTGAACTAGCAGATTATTACCATACAGTGATTGTTCCGAGTCGTGTTCGAAGACCAAAAGATAAAGCAAGTGTCGAAGGAACGGTTGGATATATTTCTCGACAGATTATCGCTCCACTAAGAAACTATCATTGTTTTCATATCGAAGATTTAAATCAGAAAATCTTTGAAAAGCTAAAAGAAATTAATACTATCAATTTTCAGAAGCGACCTGGTTCGCGAAAAAAGGTGTTTGAGGAAGAAGAGAAATCCCACCTTCAACAGCTTCCTCAAACACGATACAAACTTACAGAATGGAAAACAGCACAGGTTCAACTGAACTACCACATCCAAGTTGAACTAATGTATTATTCCGTTCCTTATGATTATGTCCATGAGTCTGTCGATATACAACTAACTACGGATTTAATTGAAGTTTACTTCAAAGAAGCCCGAATTGCATCCCATAAACGATTAAATGGTGAAATTGGTCAATTTTCTACGAATACGGACCAGACTGACAATCACCGATTATATCTATGATCGTCGTAAATCAAATAAACTGGAACGATTAATTAAACAGGCGACATTCAGCGAACCAACGGCAGCTATTGAAGATATAGAATATCACCCTGATCGCAATTTAGATAAATGTTCAGAGAAAATAAAGTATTAGACTAAAGTTGTTGAAATAATGTGTGCTCTATTTGACGCTTACCATTGATAATATTCACATCATTATTTATCATTTCTTGAAAAGCTTTATTTAGTGTTAATACATTTAAGTCTTCTCTTGGTATATCATATACCCATAGTTTTAATCCTGGTATCAAACCATTATACAATACAGTTTGTGTTTCTTGACTACTAATAAATCCTGAAATATATGTACTATGGTATTTACCTCTTTCGTTTTTGCTAGATTGGTTTAAGTTTATCAGCTCTTAATTAGGTGATTAAAATCAAAACCGACAGTGGTTTTGCCGTCCCTGCTATATATGATTTGTGTGAAAAAGAATCAGTGTATTACGTCATTCGACTAAAGTCTAATGCTCAATTACAACAGATTGCGGAAGAATACCATCCTTCCTCTATGCCATCAAACATCTCAAAGGATGAGTGCTATTTTGAAGAAACCATTTATCAAGCCAAGTTATGGTCTAAAGCTAGAAAAGTGATCATAAAATCGGTGCGTCCTGCTGGTGAACTGTTCTTTATCCATTCCTTTTTTGTGACCAATCTAGAAGTTACTTCTCCAGAAGATATTGTCCGTGCATACCAAAAAAGAGGAACGATGGAGAACTATATTAAAGAAGCCAAGAATGGTTTCAATTTCGATCAAATGAATAGTCATTCTTACCAAGTGAATGAGGTGAAAATGATGTTGAGTCTTCTAGCTTATAACTTAACAAATTGGCTTAGAACCCTTACTTTTCCACCTGAGAAAAAGAATATGCAAATTGAGACGATTCGTACACGGCTCATTAAAGTGTCAAGTAAATTAGTTAAGTCAGGAAGATCCCTATACTTTAAATTGTCCTCAAGTTTTGTCTATCAGAAATTCTTTTGGAAAGTGCTTAGTCGAATTACCGCATTATAATAATTTAACATTCTATGTTAATTTTTAGCTTGTTCTAAAATTTTATTTATTTCCTTATCATTTAATGAAGGTGAATATATAGCTGTTGGTAAAATTAAAGTTCTTACATTATTATTTACTCTATAATTAACTATTGGACGTAATGAAATAAATAATAGATTATCACTTAAATTGTTTGAATTATTAAAATCAAAAATAAATGTCTTTGTTTCATTAGCATTTAGACAAGGTTTATCGGTTAATATCTCTTTTATATTGAAATCTAGACTAGATTTAATTCCAACATCATTTGTTACACCTACTAAATTAAAATCTAATTTTTCAATACATATTTTTTTATTTACTAACTTAGTTAATTCAACTAAATACCAGTCAAATTCCCCACTTAAAAGAGTTCTTTTTCCAACTTTTAAATCATCATATTTATTTTCTTCTATTACTATTATATTCCATATTCCAATATCATATGTTTTCTCATTATTATTTCCATCTATTAACTTTAGCTTTTTTATTTTATAAGACCCTTTTTCTAACTTAGGCATTTTTAATGAAAGTGTATATAAGGTATATTTATCTCCTTTGCTTCCTTCATTTAAACTAAGATAATCTGAATAAAATTCCTTATCTTCTGTTAATAATATAATTTTTTCAAAAGTCAGGGGGTCATTCTGATTTAAATCTGTACGGGATTGGAGTAAATTTAATTGAATTATTGGGTTTTCGTTTTCATAATATGCATGATATGAATTCCATTTCATAAAATACAAATTATCAAGTACAGAATTATTCTCAGAATTTAAATTTTCTAAATTATTATTACAACCCGAAAAGTACAATGAATTGAATAAAAATAACAATAATAATAAACTTACTCTTTTCATATAATTTCCTCACTTCCATAATAAACCCATAGGATTATCTATTAAAATTATTCTATGTAATCAGTATGTTAAATTTGTATTTATATCGATATTGCAACAATAATAATAATACGGTTTGAAATATTAATAACTGGATCCGATTTATAAATAGATCCAGTTATTAATATTATTTTTAAAAAGTTTAAGGTGTATTTCCTGGTGTCTCCCAAGAATAGAAATGAGGCTTATACCATTGAGCTGCCCAACCTGTCCCTGATTCCTCCCATGTGGTATAATCATCAGCGTATGTGGTATGGCAATTGTATTCACTTACGTGATACCAATCTTGATAACCAATATGGGCTGTAGTATCAGGGCTTACTGTAGCATTATAACCCCAAGATTTTTGATCGTCCCAACTGACATTATATCCAACCCCTGCAGATACAACGCTTTTGTCAAAACCGATATTAGCACCCCATGAATTAGAAACAGTTCTAGAAATATTAAAAACCAATACATCTGGTTCTGTTTTTTTGTTGTAACCACTATCTACTTCTCCTCTTTCATAATATCCGTCATAAGTATTATAAATATCGTCAAAATAATGAAAATGTAA
>JAENYW010000241.1 GCA_016841555.1 Tepidibacillus decaturensis | reverse complement strand
AAGATCATGGAATTAGTGAATCAAGGAATTGATCGAATGAAACTATCTAAGAATCCAGTACCGCTTATCTTAGTTGGAGGTGGTAGTGTACTTATTACTGATGATATTATTGGAATATCAGAAATAATTCGACCAAATAATTATGGAGTAGCTAACGCATTAGGAGCAGCTATTGCTCAGGTGAGTGGGCAGATTGAAAGGGTATTTGCCTTAGATGAAATAAGTAGAGATGAAGCTTTGGAGGAAGCCAAAAAAATAGCGATCGCTGAAGCAGTTAAAGCAGGTGCTGACCCTAATACGGTAACAATAGTTGAAGTAGAGGATATACCTTTAGCTTATTTACCAGGAAATGCTACACGGATTAGAGTGAAAGCAACGGGTGATTTAAACAGACAAAACCATGCATAAAAGGCAGCGACAGTTTAGAGGTCAGCGGTTCGACCCGCTATGCTCCACCAATAAATAAATAGCATTGATATAGCAAGAGTATATTATACTCTTGCTTTTTTCATCCTTCTTTATATACATACTTGTTTTTCCTTTGCAAATAAACTCCCCTTGCTGTTATAACAGTTATTACAATTATTCCCCCAAATATGGCGTGAATTCCAGGAGATTCTCCTATAAACAATAGTACCCAAATGGGATTAAGTAGCGGCTCAATAATAGGTATTAATATTGCTTCAATAGAGCTTACATGTTGAACCGATATCGAATAAAGAATATAAGATATGCCTAGCTGAAATATGCCTAATATAAGAATTACTAAGATATTTTCCCAACTTGGAACGATAAATAATAAAAAGGGTAAACCAATAAGAAAGGTAAAGATATTCCCCAGCATTGTCATTTCTACTGGTGAGCCTTCATCTTGAAGCTTTAACAAAAATACCATACTAGCCATCGCTACTCCACTTAAAACGGCTACAAAATCACCTATCAGGTGAACACTTTTTAAATCGCCGATAAAGAAAAAAATCATGCCAAATAAAACTGCAATAATTGTGATCCAATCCGATTTTTGCGTTTTCTCCTTTAAAATCCAGCCAGAAAATAAAGCAACCCATATTGGAGCTGTAAATTGCAAAAGAATAGCATTGGCTGAAGTAGTAAGCTTATTTGCGGTAACAAATAAGATGGATAGAGCTGCATAAGAAAAAGCACCTAATAATTTCATTTTTCCTAAACGAATGACAGGTTTTCTTAAATAGAGGAGCATAACGATAGCAGCTATACCGCTTCGTGCACCTGCAACGGCTAAAGGGTTCCAATCGATTAGCTTGATAAATAGTCCGCCACTACTCCATAAAACTGCTGTAATGATAAGATAGAGAATAGCTTTTTTTCTGTTAAGATTCATTTTTCATTCTCTCCAATGATTAGTCTATGTAAAGGTAGGCTCACATAATCGAATTATATAATGGTTTATAGCAAAATAATAGAGCCTTTAACTCTAATTATTTTGTATAAATGCGATTCAGATAGTGCTAGAGGAAAGCGATATAATAGTTGACAAAAAGCCTTTAAAAGTGTAAATTTACATTAAAGATATAAAATTACTTTATAGTTTACTATGCTACATGTTATGATATACAATTAGATAATTCGATTGTTCGCTATAAAAGAAAGGATAGACAATGATGGAAAATAAAGAGATGTTTGAAGAGAATGGAGAACTATTTTCGCAGATAAAACCGTTTTTACAAGAAGCATGGTATAAAGCTGGATTCTCTTCTCCAACGGAGATTCAGAAGCAAGTAATCCCACAGATATTAAATGGAAAGGATGTAATTGCTCAATCACCAACTGGTACAGGAAAAACGATTGCTTACCTATTACCATTGCTACAAAAAATTGATCCAAAGAATCAAACCACCCAGGTTGTCATATTGGCTCCTTCCCACGAATTAGTGATGCAGATTTTTAATGAGATTCAAAAATGGACTATTGGAAGTGAACTTAGAGGAGCAGCTTTTATCGGTGGAGCAAATATCAAGAAGCAGGTAGAGAAATTAAAAAATCGCCCGCAAATAGTGGTTGGAACAACAGGTAGACTGTTGGAATTAATAAAAATGAAGAAACTAAAAATGCATGAAGTGAAGACGATTGTGGTTGATGAATTTGATATGCTGATTACTCCTGAGCATATAAATAATGTGAAAGATATTATTAAAACCACTTTAAAGGATAGGCAATTACTGTTTTTTTCAGCGACATTATCAAAAAATATAGAGCAGATTGCAAATGAATTAACGATGAAATCAGTATTGATTAGGATTGAAAAGGATCAACAATTTTTATCTAATGTAAATCATATTTACTTTATTAGTGAGAAGAGAGAGAAGATTGATCTTCTTCGATCCCTTACCCATTTGCTTCCGATGAAAGCTTTAGCCTTTGTACAAGATGCAGCAAAAATTTCTGAAATAGAAGCGAAGTTAAAATATAAAGGGATAGCTCTGGAGGTTTTAGCTGGAGGAGGAGATAAAGCAGAACGTAAACAGTCTCTAGAAAATTTTCGTAAAGGGAAAATAGCATTATTATTAGCAACAGATGTGGCTGCAAGAGGGTTAGATATAGATGGACTTAGTCATGTTATCCAATTTGATTTTCCACGTGATGTGGAGCAATATATTCATCGTTCAGGTAGAACAGGTAGAATGGGCGCAACTGGCACAGTAATTTCTATCATCACAAAAAATGAAGAAAAATTGCTTCAGAAATATAGTAAGGAATTGGGAATTTCTTTTAGAAAAAAAGAACTATATAAAGGGAAGGTTATTGATGGTAATGGATAGAAGAGGAAATAATTGTATATAAAAAGGAAATTTAATCCTTCATGTCGAAAACAAATAGATTAATGTACTACTGTGCCAAATAGTAAATGAACAGGGTAAGGGATATTATATCTTTTGTAAGGGAGGTTAGAATGATGGAGTTAAAGGATAAAATGCGAGAATTAAAGGATAAACAGAAAGAACTTTTATTGGAATTAGAAGCAATTGTTAAAGAATATGAATCGACGGATTTATATCAGGAGCATGAAGAATTGAAGCGCGAATATGAATTAATTACTTCTCAGTATAAGGAACTGAAAAGCATTCATGAAAAAACAATAGAGGAAAATTCCAATTTAAGAACAACATTACATGAACAAATTTTTGATGAAAAGCTAAATATTCTTAAGCTTTCAAAGAAAAAATTAGAAGTCTACTTTAACAATCAATCAGGAGAATATCGTAATAGTCTTGATGCGCTAGAGAAAAAAACGAAAAAGCATATTCATGCTTTAAAGAGTAAGGCGGATAAGCACTTAGGGGAAGATAAGGAAATTATTCTCCAACAAATTGAACATCTATCCGTTGAGCTGAATGAAAAAATTGAAGTACACAAGGAGCAGCTGCTTATGGATGAAAAAGCGCTTCTTGAAGGGCTGCATCTCGATATGGAACAATTAGGTGATGAACCTCTAAGTGAAGAGATTATTCAAAAAAGGATAAAACAAAATCAAATTGAAATGAAAATTGGACTAAATTGGATGAACAAAATAGGAATCATCCTTATTCTGTTTGGTGTTAGTGCAGCAGCAAAATATTCTTATTCCACTTGGTTTAATGATTATATGAAGGGTATTTTCTTCTTTTTACTTGGCGGGCTGTTATTAGCAGGAGGAGAGTGGACATACCGAAAAGCGAAGAAGACCTTTGCAACTGGGTTACTAGGTGGTGGTATTTCTGTTTTATACGGGGCGATCTTTTACAGCTACTTCCTACTAGAAATTATTGATTTGATTCCAGCATTGCTATTATCTGTTGGGATAACAATGTCTGTCATTATTTTATCCTTACGATACCAATCAAGGACTGTATGTGCTCTAGGTCTTATTGGAGGCTATTTTCCGTTTTTCTCCTATGCATTTGCTTTTGGACTTAGTGATAGTGGTTATTATATTGCGATGGGATACTTATTCCTGCTGAATGGTTCTGTCCTACTCATTTCATTGTGGAAAAAATGGAATATCATCAATTACATTAGTTTTTTATTTAACCTGCCAACAGCAGTCTATCTTGTGATGAATGCAGAAAGTGAGCTTGTAGGGATGGCATATACCCTATTAACCTTCCTTATGTATTTAGCGATCACGTTGACCTATCCGCTTAAGAAAAAACTATCACTTCATATTCTTGATGTGATATTACTTGCAATAAATACATTTTTCAGCTTTGTCATTATGTATTTGTTATTTGATAAGGCGAAATTAGATGATTTTCATGGAATGCTAGCACTTATCTTCGCATTAGTCTATATAGGTCTAGGCTTATTTGTTGAAAGGGTTATGAAGGAGGAGAAGCATACCATTGTTTTATTTTATGCCACTTCCTTAACCTTTGCAGTGCTAATGATTCCTTTTCAATTCGGTGTTCAATGGCTCTCCTTTGGCTGGTTTATTGAAGGAATTATTTTGATAATGTACGGTTATAGAATCAGACAGCGCTTGATGGAAATGGCTGGTTGGGGATTATTTTTAGTTAGTATCGTTGTTTTCTATGTACTTGATATTCTTCAGATTAATTATTTCTTTGTAGAAAATCGTTATTTTGATTTTAAATTTGCGGCTATAACGGTAGGAATGCTATTTGTCTTGTTATTCTATCTGAAAGAAAAGGCTAAAAATAAAGAATACAGCTCTAGTATAAACTGGAACAATATCATGTACTTCAACTATTGGACGCTTATTCATACATGGATTTACTTGGTTTATACAGGTTTGAAGGTATATGATGATTGGATGCCTGTACAATTTGG
>JAENYW010000240.1 GCA_016841555.1 Tepidibacillus decaturensis | reverse complement strand
AGTATTGCTGATCTAAAAGGTAAACGTGTTTCTGTCGGTGCTCCAGGAAGCGGAACAGAAGCAAATGCTAGCCAAATTTTAGAGGTTAATGGATTAACTTTTGATGATTTAAAGGCTGACCATTTATCATTTGGTGATTCTACTCAACAGATTCAAGATGGTAACTTAGATGCAGCATTTGTTACAGCTGGGGCTCCAACTTCTGCTGTTACTGAATTATCTGCCACAAAGGGAGTTAAATTACTTGCTTTAGACGCGGATAAAATAAAAGCTTTAATTGAAAAATACCCATTCTATGTAGAACAAACCATTCCAGTAGGAACCTATACAGATGTTCCTGAAATACAAACAGTAGCTGTAAAAGCAATGTTAACTGTACGTAAAGAATTGCCAGAGAATCTTGTTTATGAAATAACTAAATCTTTATTTGCTAATACCGATAAATTAGCTACAATTAATGCAAAAGCGAAAAGCATAGGCTTAGATAGTGCATTAGAAGGATTAAGCTTAGAGCTTCATCCAGGAGCATTAAAGTTCTACAAAGAAAAAGGACTTAAGTAATATAGGATGCGATTGATTAATGGATTGTTTCCGAAGGGGCTAAAGTATAAGGCCCCTCGGTTTTTTTTAAGTAGGATTTGGCAAAAAAATGGATTCTTAAAAAGAATAGCTATTTTATTCCTTTTGATGTTATTTTTTTTAATCATGATGTTTCCAATCTTTCCTCACTTAGTTGTGTTAGATGGAGAAACGAATAAAATGCTTTATCACATTCCTGTTCGGATCGAAGAGCAATTTATCATTCATTACATTCATTCCATTCATCTTACCCCTGTAGATGAAATTTATCATGTAAACGCTAACATGCAAATCGTGGTAGATGAAGTTCACTTTGATACCTATAGCGTAGGAATGCCGTCAGAATTAAACGCGGGGGAAACGATCGAATTGAAAGATGGAAAAATTATGATTAAAAATATGAATCGTAGCCTACCGTATATTGACTTGAGAATTGGTCAAGTGATTGCCAATCATCAACTTATCATTAAAAATCAAACAATTCAAATGTCCGATATTGCTCCACCGGGTTCATGGATACGTTTAAAGATGGTAAAATTAAATATCTTTAAACTGATGGGGGAGGTTTTTACTAGTGGGAAATGAACAAGAACTACAACAAGTAAAAGATGAAGAGCTCTCAGAAGAACAATTACAGGAATTGTTAAGTAAGTACGATAAAGAATCAAGATACCGTCGCTATAAAGGCTTTTTAGCAAAGCTTGTAACTTACAGTGCTATATCCTTTTCAATTTTCCAATTATATACAGCTATTTTTGGATCACTAGCAGCACAACTACAACGTTCTGTTCATTTAGCCTTTGCTTTAGGACTAATTTATCTTTTATTTCCAGCATATAAAGGTGCTAAAAGAGATAAGCTGCCTTTTTATGATCTAATCCTATCTGGGCTGGGGGTAGGTGTTGGGCTATATTGGGTATTTAACTATGAAGCTCTAATTTATCGGGCAGGAATCTATAATACACTTGATCTGATAGTTGGTTTAATTGCTATTGTTTTAGTATTAGAAGCAGCTAGGCGAGTGGTAGGACTACCCATTACGATTATTGCTTTTCTGTTTCTTTTATACGCCTTATTTGGTAATTATATGCCTGGATTCTTTGTACATCGTGGTGTATCTATTGAACGCTTGATTAGCCATATGTATTACACATTAGATGGTATTTTAGGAACACCGATTTCTGTATCTGCCACTTTTATCTTCTTATTTCTATTATTTGGAGCCTTTTTGGATAAGACTGGGGTAGGACAGTATTTCAATGATTTAGCTTTACTTATTGCTGGAAAACAGGTTGGTGGACCTGCAAAGGTAGCTATTTTTTCCAGTGCTTTGCAGGGAACCATTAGTGGTAGCTCTGTAGCCAATGTTGTTACATCTGGTTCGTTTACCATTCCAATGATGAAAAAAACAGGTTACCGTGCTGAATTTGCTGGTGCAGTAGAGGCGGCGGCGTCAACTGGTGGACAGCTAATGCCTCCTATAATGGGTGCAGCAGCATTTTTAATGGCTGAATTTACTGATATTCCATATTGGGATATTGCAAAGGCAGCAGCGATTCCAGCGATTCTTTATTTTACTGGTATATGGATTATGGTGCATTTTGAAGCGAAACGAATTGGCTTAAGAGGATTAACAAAAGAGGAGCTTCCAGATAAAAAAGAAATATTGAAAAAGCTTTATCTATTATTACCTATTTTCGTTATAATCGGTCTTTTAATGCTTGGATATACACCAATTCGTGCGGCACTACTAGGTATAGTATCGGTTATTTTGGTTGGTGCTGTTAGTAAGGAAACAAGGATGTCCTTTTCAGATATTTTAAAGGCCTTAGAAAATGGGGCAAGAATTGCCCTAGGTGTTGCTGCAGCAACAGCTGCGGCAGGGATGATTGTTGGTGTCGTAACCCTAACAGGACTTGGATTGAAGTTTGCAAATGGTTTGATTGAGCTATCTGGAGGTGGTCTTTTACTTACCCTATTCTTTACGATGATTTCATCCATCATTTTAGGAATGGGTTCGCCAACAACTGCTAACTATATTATTACATCTACAATGGCAGCACCTGCTATTATTGTATTATTATCAGATCCGAGTGCAACAGAAATCAGCAAATCAGTACTACTTTCTGCCCACATGTTTGCCTTCTATTTTGGTATTGTTGCGGATATAACTCCGCCAGTTGCTTTGGCAGCCTTTGCTGCCACTGGTATATCGGGCGGAAATCCAATAAAAACAGGAGCACAAGCATCGAGATTGGCTATCGCCGCCTTCCTCATTCCTTATATTTTTGTACTACAGCCTGCAATTCTACTCGTAGATACAACATTCTTAGAAGCATCGTTTGTTATTGTAACCTCATTGGTGGGAATGCTAGGTATAGGTGCTGGTTTAATCGGATATTGGTTGAAGCCACTTACATGGTTAGAGCGGATTATTAGTGTAGCAGCAGGGTTATTGCTTATTTATCCAGAGGTAAATACGGATGTATTTGGACTTGGCACATTGGCTTTAATCTATATTATTCAATATATCCAATCTAGAAACAAAAAGGTATCTCCGTCAGCATCTTAAGTTTTAAGATAAGCAACGCCAATACTAATTTTGTAAAATGAATATGTTCAGTTATACTGTGATGTGGTATAGTTAAAGAGCACTTTATGTGCTCTTTCAGCTTGTAGATAAAGATCAATTTCTGCGTTACTACTCAATCTAGGACTCTTACGTATTTCTGTATACGCTGCAATCCCTAGATTTCGTCGAGCCTTGACCTTGATCTTTCTTTACAAGCTATCATCCTGACGGATTTCTCGTCAGTCTGAAAGAGCACTTTATGTGCTCTTTATTATTTTTTATTAATAGAAATCATGAGGTGTTTTATATGCCATCGCATAATCAATTATTACTAAGCATCTTGCAAGAAGGTGCTACGCCAATATCTAATACATTATTGACTAATTATCAGAAAATAGGTTTATCAGATCAGGAGATGATGTTAATTGTACATCTTCTGTTTTTTCAAAGTAAGGGTAATAACTTTCCGAGTATATCTCAATTGGTACAAAGGATGTCTCATCCTACAGAAGGGATAGTAAGAATATTACAACGTCTTGTTAAACAAGGCTATATTTATATTGAAGAGAATAAAGAAGAAAATACTGGTATTCTTTATGAATCCTATAATCTAACCCCCCTATTTCTAAAAATAATCAGCGTAATGGAGTATGATGTTGAAAAAGTGCATAAAGAGAAGGAGATAAAGGAAAGGGAAGAAGAAACAAATAATCTCTATCAGATATTTGAAAGAGAATTTAGCAGACCGTTATCTCCGATGGAAATAGAAATAATGTCTACATGGATAGATGAGGACAAGCATACGGAAGAAATAGTTACGTATGCGTTAAGAGAATCAGTCTATGCTAACAAACTGAATTTTCGCTATATTGATCGAATTTTATTTGAATGGAAGAAAAAGAATATACAAACCGTTGATCAGATAAAACAGCATGCGAAGCAATTTCGTTCACATCAAGAAGAGGATAAAAAAGACAAGCCTTCCTCGGAATATCCGTTTGAATTTTATAATTGGCTAGAGAATGAATGAAAAAGAAGGCCTTATTTAAGGCCTTCCCAAAGTCTTTAGGATGTTGGTTGTGTTATTTTAACATCCTGTTTTACTACAGCTACACCCTTTAATGTATCAGATACTGGACACCTATTCTCTACCATCTGTAATAGTTTGTTAATTTTTTCCTGAGAGGAATCAGAAATAATCTCAATGGAGTAACGAATCTCACTAAAGCCCATCCGAACGTCTTTATTAATTCCTAAAAATCCTTCTGGATCTAAATCGCCTGTTACATTGACTTTACAGTCTTGAATATCAACGTGAGCCGCTTTACTAAATGCAGAAATAGTGATAGTTAGGCAACCACCGAGTGATGTTAATAGCATTTCTACAGGGTTCATTGCTTTATTTGTACCACCTAATTGTTCAGGTTCATCCATTTCTACTATAAAACCTCTCGACTCAGCTTGAACATGCATTCCTTCCTTTAAAGAAACGGTTGCTGAAAATTCATGATTTGCCATATTAAGCCCTCCAATATATTTTTCCTTATTCACTATGAGAATTATGTATTACATAGTGCTATCATGTTATGATAATCGTAAATGAATTGCAAGTAAAATAGCACATCGGTAGCACATTGGGAATATTTAAAACAATGTGGATGTAT
>JAENYW010000239.1 GCA_016841555.1 Tepidibacillus decaturensis | reverse complement strand
TAGGAAGGTGAAGAAAGAATGATACTAATCAGCTCTTGTCTTTTGGGGCTTAAAACCAGATATGATGGGGAGGATAATGCTCATTCCCTGCTAATGAAATATATCCACTTAGGTCAATATGTACCTGTTTGTCCTGAACAGTTAGGGGGGCTATCTACTCCGCGTCTTCCAGCCGAAATCACGGATGGCTCAGGGGAGGATGTTCTAATGGGAAAAAGGACAGTTATCAATATTGAAGGCAGGGATGTAACTGCGGAATTTATTAAAGGAGCCAATGATGCTAAACAAATTGTCAATAGCTTTCCTATCACGTCCGCTATATTAAAGGAAAGAAGTCCATCCTGTGGTGTCCATCAGATATATAATGGGGAATTCAACGCTACACTTAAAAAAGGAAAAGGAGTAACGGCAGCACTTCTTAAAGAACACCATATACCCGTACACTCAGAAGAAGAATTAACTGATGAGCTATTAAAAAAACTATTAGGCTTATCTTAGCAGTATATAGACACATCAGATGGAGAATACTCCATCTGATGTTCATAATGGCTTATCTAGTTCCGCTTTTATCTTTTTTCCAAATTGGACAGCCGCTGTTACTGATTCTTCATCCTCCAACACCTCTAAAGGTTTTACTCCTTTTCCAATCATGTAGCCAGAAAAATCCATAGAAAAAAACTGACTTATTAACTGGAATTGCTGCAGGAGTGGGAGTGCAGTAACAGGAGATGAAGGACCACCAGCAATCACAACAAACATTTTTTTTCCTTTCATAAATTCTTTAAAATCATATTTTTCACTTCGCATGCTTTGGGTAAAGCGGTCAATGAAGTTCTTTAACCTTCCTGACATACCGTACCAATAAAGTGGCGTAGCAAATAAAATTGCATCATAGTTCATTAATTCTTCAATTAATATTTCGTAATCATCATCCACAGGCTGAAAGCCTGATGCTGTATGTCTTTCATCGATAATCGGTTCAATATGATAGTCTAATAACGTTACTTGACGATATTGATCCGTTTTTAAATGCTCTAATGCTCTTTTTGTTAAGACTTCTGAGTTTCCGTTTTTACGTGAGCTTCCGTAAATGACGAATAGTTTCATTTCCATACCCTCCTTAAAAGTAACCTTAAAGCTTATTATATGATGGATAGTATGGAAAAATGATAACCTATTGAAATTGCTTTTCTATGGCTTTTAAAACATTAACATCTAAATGTAGATTTTGTTTTGCAATAGAAGCTTCAGGGAATTCAGGCGTTAATTCTTCAAAGGTAGCTTTTTCTTCCTGATATAGAATTCCTGTGAGCAATCCATTTGTCTCCCGAATTTTTTCAATCACTTTTCCTCTATTATTGACATCGTACCCCTCGATAGCTCCAATATCTATTAAATTTTCTTTATAAAAATCGTAAGTATTTACTTTATTGAAGGTTACACAAGGACTAAAAACATTGACTAAAGCAAATCCTTTATGCTGAATAGCTGCTTTTACCAGCTCATTTAGTTGCTTTATATTACCAGAAAATCCTTGAGCTAAAAAGGAAATTCCATTGACTAAAGCAGTTTCTAGTGGTTGAATTGGTTGTTCAGAGCTACCCTTTGGTGAGGTTTTACTAATAAATCCTTGACTAGAAGTTGGGCTAGTTTGCCCTTTTGTTAAGCCATAAATATGATTATCCATCACTAGATAGGTAATATCGATATTTCTACGGACTGCATGAATAAAGTGTCCAATACCTATTCCGTAGCCATCTCCGTCTCCACCTGAAGCAATGATTTTTACGTCTTTATTACCTAAGGCAGCTCCTTGAGCGACAGGTAGAGCACGACCATGTAACGTATGAAATCCGTATGCTCTAGTATATTCAGATATTTTTCCTGAACAACCAATTCCGCTAATAACCCCCATTTCGTGAGGCTCTATTCCTAAATCAACAGCTGCCTTTTGTAAGCTGGACATGACACTGAAATGTCCACAGCCTGGACACCATGTTGGTTGATCTCCACGAAAATCCTTCAAAGTCGCCATTTTATACTGCCTCCTTATTTAATATAATGTCGATCTCCTCAATTACTTCTTTTAATGTAAATGGATTACCATCATATTTTAAAATACTATTTATTTGTGTACCCGTATTGCATTCCATCTGAATGAGGCGTCTTAGTTGTCCAGTATAATTATTTTCTATTACAATAACCTGCTTTGCTTTTTTTAGATAATCGATTAAAGACGTATCGAAGGGGGTTAAACGTTTAATATGGACGTGAGTTACCTGTTGCCTATTCTTCTCTAATTCTTTTTTTGCTTCCTGTATAACTCCATAGGTAGAGCCGAATCCAATTAAAAGTATATCCGCTTCTTTTTCACCCTCTGCATCAAAGCCAGGATCAGACAATGCAGCTAACTTTCCAAGTCGTTTTTTCATCATATCTATACGTGTCGTTGTCTCTTCAGAAATATGACCCGTTTCTCCGTGTTCGTTAGAATTTGCAGTATGCACACCGCCTTTTTGTCCAGGAATGCTACGATTGGATATTCCATCCTCAGATATTTCGTAACGTAAGAAGAATCGTTCATTATTTTTTTCGACTTCATTATCAGAGAGTAGCTTACCTCTGTCAATTGAAATGCTGGAGAAATCAAATTTATTTACTGTTTGCTTAAATAAGGATAGATATAAATCCATGGCAATAATGACAGGACATTGATATTTCTCAGCATAATTGAATGCTTGAGCCGTCATATAAAATGCTTCTTCTACCGTTGAAGGAGCTAATACGATCCGAGGAATCTCACCATGTCCAGCATTAATCATCGTATTTAAGTCAGACTGTTCATACTTTGTTGGCAGTCCTGTTCCAGGGCCTCCGCGTTGAGTATTCATAATAACAATTGGTGTTTCGGAAATACCAGCTAACCCTAAGCTTTCCGTTTTTAAGGATAGACCTGGACCAGAGGTGGAGGTCATCGCTCTAACACCTGAAAAAGCAGCTCCAATAGCCATTGTAATTCCTGCTATCTCATCTTCTGCCTGTACAACGGTTCCTCCAACACCTGGTAGTTCTTTTTTTAACCATTCCATTACCTCTGATGCTGGGGTAATTGGATAAGCGGAAAGAAAACGACATCCGCCTGCTAAAGCTCCAAATCCGACGGCTTCATTTCCAATCATAAGGTTTTTTGAGGTTACAACATCTGGTGTCTTTAGTGCTGGAAACGTAAGCTTACCTTCAATGAGACAAGCTTTAGCCTTTTGATAGCCTGCACGAACCGCATTTTTATTCATACTTATCACTGTGTCACCTTTTTTATAAAACTTATCCTCGATAATGGAATCAAATAAATCTTGGTCTAAACCAATAAGTGCAGCAGATACACCAAGCGCTACCATATTTCTTACTATTTTCCCGCCAATTTCCTCTGCGATTTGCGTTAACGGTAGGTTAAGATTGGTAATATATTCGGTTTGCTCAATTAATTCTTCTTTCATATCTCTTAAAATAATACCGCCTTTACGCATGGTCTCCTTGTTGTTATCTACTGTTTCCTGATCCAATGCTAATAAAATGTCGGTATAATCACCATGATAATAAGCTGCATCCTTTGTTACTCGAATTTGATAATGGGTATAGCCACCCTTTATTCTTGAAGCAAAATGTTTGTTAGAGGAAATATAATATCCCTTTCTCGCTAAAGCAAGAGAAAATATTTCTCCTGTACTATCTATTCCTTCTCCCTGTTGCCCGCCAACCTTCCAAACTACTTCATCCTTCATATAATACTCCCCTTTCTTTTAATATATAACAGCTAGTGTAATATAATGAACAGTTTAGTATTTTAACTAAAAATAAGGTAATTACACTAAATGATTAATTAATACAGAATTTTGATATTGATTAATACAGCTCATGTATTAAAACTATTATAACGTTATAAATAGTGAAAATAAATAAGATATTTATATTGAAGTGTTTCATCCATGAAGAACATAGGTAACAAATTTTTGTATATAATAATCGAGGACTGATTATCTTTCTGAATGTTGAGAGACGCATTTCGAGGATTAACAGCACTTCTTCGTGCAGTATAGAAGGGTGATGCTGTATAGAAACCGAAGATAAAGTAGGATATCTTTTATATTCTTGGAATAAAGGAGAGTGTCTAAAGACTAATTAATTATTTCACTATTATTGTAGTTATTAGTATAATATATATAGAATATAAATAAATAGATGAAAAGCAGGGTGAAAAGGTGTGAAACAACTACCAATATTATTTTCTATATTGTTTCTTGTCATGATAGGGTTTGGTATTATTATCCCTGTCATGCCGTTTTATGCAGAAGATTTAGGTGCCACAGAGAGTCTATTTGGTTGGCTTATGGCAAGTTATTCTATTATGCAGTTTATTTTTGCTCCGATTTGGGGGAGTATTTCAGATCGTATTGGACGAAAGCCTGTTCTTTTGATTGGAATAAGTGGATATATCATTACCTTTGCTTTATTTGCTTTTTCAACAAAGCTGTGGATGCTATTTGCAGCTAGAATTTTGGCAGGGATATTATCATCTGCTACCTTACCGACGGCAAAAGCGATGGTTGCTGATCAAACCTCAGAAAAGGATCGTGGAAAAGGCATGGGTCTTTTAGGGGCTGGTATGGGACTAGGATTTATTTTTGGTCCAGCAATTGGTGGTCTACTAAGTAAGTATAGTGTATTGGGGCTAACGGCGCTTGCTACTCCATTTTTATTTACTTCCGTATTAGCAGTTCTTCCTTTCTTACTAGCTATATTTGTGCTAAAGGAGTCTAATGATAAGGGAAAAACTAATTATACATCATCCAAAAAATC
>JAENYW010000238.1 GCA_016841555.1 Tepidibacillus decaturensis | reverse complement strand
ATGATAAATGATGATATGTTCCATCATCCCCATATCCGAATATGTTAATCTTTATTATTCTTTGTTTGTTTTTTACATAAACAGAATCCTTACAAAGTCAAAACTATTATATTAAAAAGAAAATGTAAGCCCATTCAAAAGTAAATATTTCCTTCCTGTACTGTAATATTGTGTTTGTTATTCTATCATATATGTTCATCTTAAACATCTTTGAACTAATTATAACACGTCGTCGCATTATATCAAGTCTTAATTTTCATATTTTTTACGCACTTCGCCATATAAGTCCCCATAAAACGCATAATATACCCTCTATTTCCTAATGCTAGGGAAAAAGGAGGAATAGAAATGGATAGCAAAACAAGGATAATTAGTGTAAAGAAAAATCAAGATGGAGATATTACTGATGTTATGTTAGAAAACGGAAATATCTATTCTGTTAACGATGCAATTCGAATGACGAGAGACAATTTGATTGAAGGAGTAAATGTCTCTACAGCAAAAAACGGAAGGGAATATTTAAGAAGTAATCCTAACGGAGAAGAAAATGATAATTTAGACAGTCTACCAACCTTTTAGAAGTTCTATGTTATTCTATAAAAAAACTATCAACATCATCATGTTGATAGTTTTTTTCTCCAAAGCTTATGATGCATTAAATTTATTTTTTCTTTCCTCCATGTCCTTTTCATTAAACAAAACATGTTTAGGAGCATTCAAAATCTTACTAACCTTTTCCTTCGTTTCTTCCTTAGGGATACCCCCCTCAAAAATCCATCGTTGTACTGTCCTTTCATGAACACCAACCATTTCTGCCATATCAGAAACCTTAATATCCTCTGAGAACATTAACCCATAAAGATAGCGATTTATAATATTCCAAGATTTCAATTTTCGTCGAAATCTTTTTTTTCTAATTCCTTTTCCTAAATATCGTTGACTGATCATTCTCAGTGCCTTTAATTCCTCTTCACTAAGTTCACTTGTTGCAGCTGATACCACGCTGTTCACCTCGATTAATTATTCTTATCTATATTATTACCATAATTTCTTATTAATAAAAAGCATACATTCGAAACTTTCATTTTACCTTATTATGTATTTTGCTTCAAGTATTTTCATATCATGTATAAAAATAATAAAGTATCCTATTTACTTCATATACAACGATATATCAACATAAACACCCTCACTTATAAAAAGTGAGGGTTTGCTTAATTGATATTTAAGAAATCGTTGTTGTTTGTACAGGTTCGTATAGTGCTACCTGCAATTGCTGGACCTGTTCTTGATTTAATGGGACAAGAGGTAATCGAACAGACCCAACATCTACTCCGTAAAATGATAATGCCTCTTTTACAGGTGCAGGATTTGGTGCCATAAATAAAGCCCTCATTTTCGGAAGAAGCTCACGGTGCATTTGAGCAGCTTTTGCGCAATTACCATTATAGAAGCTAGATATCATCGCTTGCATTTCGTTTCCTAATACATGTGAAGCAACAGAAACCACACCATTTCCTCCAATAGATAAAGCAGGTAAAGCTAACCCATCATCTCCACTATATAGGGTAAAGTCTTCTTCTGTTTCCTGAATGATTTGTGCCATGGCATCCAGATTCCCACTTGCCTCTTTAACCGAAACAATGTTATTGATTTTCGATAAGCGAATGATCGTTTCCGGCGCGAGATTAACAGCACTTCTACCAGGAATATTATAAAGCATAACAGGTAAAACGGTTTCTTGGGCTATTGCTTTAAAGTGCTTATAAAGGCCTTCTTGAGAAGGCTTATTATAGTATGGAGTTACAAGCATAATTCCATCAACACCTAAACCTTCAGCCTCTATCGTTAACTCAATAGATGCTTTTGTATTATTCGATCCAGTCCCAACAATCACAGGAGCTCTACCAGCTACTACCTCACCTACAAACTTAAACAAATCAAGCTTTTCCTGTTTTGTTAAGGTCGGAGATTCTCCTGTTGTACCTGCAACAACAATTCCTTCTGTTCCGCTTGCTAACAAATGATTTACTAACGTTCTTGTTTTACCATAATCAATTTCACCAGTTGAATCAAATGGAGTTACCATAGCTGTAAGCAATTTACCAAAATCCATACCAATCACCCTCTATTCACAATTTTTTTTTAAATAAGACAATGGATGAATAGAGGTACTATCTCGCCAATGTTATAAATGAAAACAAAAAAGCAACAACGAAGGCTCGCTGTTGCAATAGAAACATAAAAACATTTCCATGCGAGAGATAGCCCTCCATATAGTTAGAACTATATGACAATCTTGCACTTATTCAATGCAAGACCAGCGATTAGAACCATGAGTTTCTAAACACTTCGGCAAATCCCCCTTTCCACAAGCTTCACAGGAGCTCATATCTCCTCTAACTATGTACTAATGGTTTTTGCGCCTCTACTCCCACTTCAATCATATCAATTGAAGTTAGTATAATAGTATTGCTAGTACTATATCAAAAACAGGTGCTTTTTTCAATAATAAACTTAAAATAAAAAAAGGGCGTTATTTCAAAGAAATAAGCCCTTTGATTCTTTATTAAAAAAGAAATTATAATTTAACTACGTTAGAAGCTTGTGGTCCACGGTTTCCATCAACGATTTCAAATTCAACGTTTTGACCTTCTTCTAAGCTTTTAAATCCATCACCTTGAATAGCTGTGAAATGAACGAATACGTCATCTCCATTTTCTCTTTCAATAAATCCAAATCCTTTTTCTGCATTAAACCATTTTACTTTACCTACCATGTTAGTGGCCTCCTTAAAAATATAAACTGATAAAAAGCAAACTACCTAAAACCTTTCGTCCTAAAGCTGTAAAACAAGAGGCCGTAAATGTTCCTGGAAAATCATTGCTTTTTAACGCACAAATTATTTTACCATAATTATAAAACAAATGCAAGCTTTTGAAAAAAATTATTTATTATTTAGCTTTTTCATTAATAGAATAATTAGCATCAAAGAAATGAAGATAACTACAATATTAAATATCATTTTTTCATTTAACCAGCTTGGTAAAGCCGATTCAGACATTTCCTTATCTTGATTTGCTATCACTTTTTCAAGCATTACAATATCCTGCTTTTCTTTTTCAATGTAGCTTTGGAATAGTCTTATATCATAATTTGGAGCATCAGCCTCAGCATTTCCAAAATATAATTTATATGGACCTAATCCCTTATCTTCAAATACGATTTTATCAATATAATATTCAACAGAGATATCTTGAATAGATAGTGGTGGATTATCGTGATTTTTAATTTTTATCGTTAATTGATCCGTAGATACAGGATGTTTATCAAACAGAATACTCTTGTTGGCTATCAGCATATCTTTAAAATGTAAATTATATAGCTCTTGACCCTCATCAGATCTTATCCACTGATTATTGGAATCATAAATGGTAAAGGCTCTTTGGAAATTCCCCTCTATCGTAAAATGAATTTCCTTCATCCTTAAATGGTGCGAGTTATCTAACGTTACAACCGTTGTTTTATCTTCTTCGCTAATCTCATAGTTTAGTTTAATGATCTTTTCATATCTCTGCCACTCTTCATTCTCCTCTTGATAAATGAGTTGAAGCTTAGGAAGCCTAATCTGCTCTGCATTATCAAGAATCGTCACACGATAATAGCTATATTTATAGGTATTATTAAGAGATACCTTATTCTTGGTCAATTGCTCTGTTCGATAAATAAAATCCTCATTTAAAAATTCCCATTGGTTACCATCATAGCTCCCATGAATCATAAGGTGCTTTAAAAAATTTTGTTCTGGAAGAGCAAAGAGAAGCATATTCCCACGAATATCCGTACCTTGGCGAATTGGCTCTACTTTATAGTCCAGCTTCGTATCATTATTCTTATGTTCTGTAGCAATAAGGGTAGTCTGATGCGTAATCTCATTTTCCTCTACTACCTTTTGACCCTGCTGAATATAATAAGGCACCGCATCCCCGTTCTTGTCAATCAAACGCAGGTCGGCTAGGCTTAGAAGGGAATGCTCATAGACCTCTTCTGTTAGATATATCGCCTTGTATTTACTATCTCCATCAGTCTCTATTGGGCTGTATAAGACCCATTCATCCCATTTATTTTCAACTGCATTTACAAGGGATGGAGACAAAGAAACCATCAAAACAGCAATAAATAATAGAATACTAAATTTCCTTCTCAATGGTTTCATTCCTTCCTATATTCAATTCTTCCATTTTGTTGGAAATTTTTTGATAAATAAATGAAATACCAATCAAAAGAACACCAAAGCTAAAATAAGCAATTATCTTACTGCCCTGTTCCTGCCTTAGGAAGGATAAATCATATATAAATAGTTTCGTTGTAGCTAGTAAAGAAAGTCCCAGCCCCATTCTTCGAATATAGATAAATTTTCGGTTAAACCCGTATAAGATAAAGCCGATTGCCATCAATAAATAAACAATACTGAATAATAGATTGATGTCTCCAAGCCTAAATTGAGTAATCAGGAATGCAGTAATTATTCCCAATAAATAAACACCAATAATAACAGGAAAAAGCTCCATATTGGCATATCTTTTTCGAATAGTAGCTAAAATAAGATCCTTTGCACTAAAGAAGACTAATATATTAAATAAGATTAATATAGCTAGTGCAAGATAGTCAAAGATTGTATTATCGATATATGCCCATCGAAGAACTGGAGTAAATAACGTAACAAATAGATAAATGAGATCTGCAATGATGTATAATACCATCCGATAATAAAACACGAACCTATCTTCTAGCAATTGTATTTTTGAAAGTATATACCCTGTTCCCATCGTAATACTAGATATAATAATCAATAGATAAAAATAATAATG
>JAENYW010000237.1 GCA_016841555.1 Tepidibacillus decaturensis | reverse complement strand
CTTTTTTTATTTACTAAAAAACCTCTTCAACATGTATGATATATGACTTTATTAAAAAGCTCAATAGGTATTCATAGATAACAAAAAAGGACACATTTAGATGTGTCCTCAACTTGTAGATAAAGCCCAATTTCTTCGTTGCTCCTCCATCTAGGACTCTTACGTATTTCTGTATACGCTGCGCTCCCTAGCTGTCTTCGCGCCTTAATCTTGGGCTTTCTTTACAAACTGTCATCCTGACGATTTTCTCGTCAGTCTGAGGACACGTTTAGATGTGTCCTCATTCAAGTTAAATTATTCGTCGGTCTTTTTATCTTCCGTTTTATTATCAATTGTTTTTTCATCTGTCAAATTTAATCCCTGATCAGAACGATTTTCTTTGCTTTGAATTTGAACCTTAACTTGTTCGTTTATTGTTTCATCATCTAGCTTCCCATTTTCAATTAACTGTTTGATTTCATCAGCATCTAAGGTTTCTTTAACCATTAATGTCTGTGCAACTATCTCTAATTCGTTCCTACGCTCTTTTAATACTTTTGTACAATGCTTATAGCTTCTATCAATGATATCTTTAATTTCAAGGTCAATATCATAAGCAATTTTGTCACTATAATTGGGGTCACGATTAAAATCTCTACCAAGGAAAACTTCTCCTTGTCCGTGTCCAAACTGCATAGGACCTAATTTTTCACTCATTCCAAATTCAGTGACCATTTTTCTAGCAATCCCAGTCGCACGTTCAAAATCATTATGTGCTCCTGTACTAACTTCACCTAAGACAATTTCTTCGGCTACCCGACCACCAAGAAGGCCTGTAATTTTATCTAGTAGCTCAGGCTTGGTCATGAAATAACGATCCTCTTTTGGAAGCATAACAGTATAACCACCCGCATTTCCACGTGGAACAACGGTAACCTTATGAACTTGATCTGCATGCTCAAGGAAATACCCAACAATGGTATGCCCCGCTTCGTGGTATGCAACAATATTTTTCTCTTTTTCACTAATAAGTCTGCTTTTCTTTTCTGGTCCAGCTATTACACGATCAATTGCTTCGTCTACTTCTAGCATGGTAATACTTTTTAAATTTCTTCTTGCAGTTAGTAAGGCAGCTTCATTTAACAGATTCTCTAAATCGGCTCCTGTAAAGCCTGGTGTTCTTCTTGCAATAATATCTAATTTCACATCGTCAGCTAATGGCTTATTTCTTGCATGTACCTGTAAAATTTCTTCACGCCCTTTTACGTCTGGACGATCCACTGTAACCCGTCTATCGAAACGCCCTGGTCTCAATAATGCTGGATCTAGAATATCTGGACGGTTTGTTGCTGCTACAATGATAATTCCTTCATTTGCACCAAATCCATCCATTTCAACGAGGAGTTGGTTTAAGGTTTGTTCCCTTTCATCATGTCCTCCACCAAGTCCTGCACCTCTTTGACGACCAACTGCATCTATTTCATCGATAAAAATAATACATGGAGAGTTCTTTTTTGCATTTTCAAACAAATCACGAACTCTTGAAGCTCCTACCCCTACAAACATCTCAACAAAATCGGAACCACTAATGCTAAAAAACGGAACTCCTGCCTCACCTGCTACGGCCCTAGCCAATAATGTTTTACCAGTACCTGGAGGCCCTACTAGCAATAATCCTTTGGGGATTCTCGCTCCTAAAGAGGAAAATCTTCTTGGATCCTGTAAGAATTCTACTACCTCTTCTAATTCCTCTTTTTCCTCATCAGCTCCAGCTACATCCTTAAATGTAACTTTTTTCTTTTCTTCATTATACAAACGGGCACGACTCTTTCCAAAATTCATGACTTTATTGCCGCCACCCTGTGCTTGATTTAGTAAGAAGAAGAATAGTACAAAAATAAGAATAAAAGGAATAATGGACGTTACTAATGTAATCCAAATGGAATCCTTTTTAGGTGTTAGAAAGTTCACATTTACAACATCTACAGGAGGATGTATTAATTGATTTAAAAATCCTTCACTGAAAGGAGCATTCGTCGTAAAATGTTTTTTATCTTGAGCATCACCTGCATAGACACCTTCAATATGATATGTTAAACCATCAGGTCTAGCTGAAATATCACTATATTTTCCCGCATAAAATTCTTCTTGGAACTTAGTAAATGAAATTTGCTCTACTTGCGGAGTGGTTTTCGTAAAAAAGCTTACAACACCTACTATTAACAATAATATTAGTAAATAAAAACCTGTATTTCTTAATAAGCGGTTCATCTTTTACCTCCTCTCATGGCACTTTCATTATTGTATCATAAATGGAAAAGCTGTCACAATAGGTATTTTAATCAGGAATATACTTCCGATTTTAAAACACCAATATAAGGAAGATTTCGGTATTTTTCTGCATAATCTAATCCATAGCCTACGACAAACTCATCTGGAATCGTAAATCCGCAGAAATCTGGTTTTAAATCTACCGTGCGACGATGCGGTTTATCTAATAAAGTAACTACTTTAATAGACTGTACATTTCTTCTATGTAACAAATCAATTAAGTAGCTTAATGTTAAGCCACTATCAATGATATCTTCTACAATAATGATATCTCTTCCTTCAATTGTAGCATCTAAATCCTTTAATATTCTTACAACACCAGAGGATTCTGTAGAGGCTCCATAGCTTGATACGGCCATAAAATCCATTTCAACTGGTATGGTCAAATAACGGGATAAATCAGACATAAATAATACCGCTCCTTTTAAAACACATACCATCAATGGTTGCTTTCCTTCATATTCTTTACTTATTTGTTCTCCTAGTTCTTTAACTTTTTCCTCAATTTCTTCTTTTGAAATTAAAATCTTTTTAATGTTCTCTTCCATCTTCTATCCTCCCATAGATAGTAATAATTGGTTTATGTATTGTTTTTATCTTCGGTTTCTAGTATACCGCCTTTTAATTATTCATCCTCAACCGTTATAAATAGAAAAGAAGTGGTGAAATCGTTAATCAATGCAATTCTTGAACGAGCTATTCCAGGTATCCAAAGAATCTTATTATCCATTACTAACAATGGCTGGATATCTCGTTTTATCCTTGGGATTTTTTGATCAATAAATATATCCTTTACTTTCTTTGATCCCTTCATTCCTAACAGATCAAGCCTATCTCCATCTATTCTCGAACGAATGGTTAGTGATTTCTCCCTCATTACATCATAATCAAAAACTGCCCATAACCCATCGGGTTTCTTGAAAGTATCTGTTAAATATGTCGTAATTTTTTTGTTAACGTCTTGTAAGTGTACTTCCCCTGGAACGGTTATTTCATATTGATATGTCTCCTTATTATCTTTTGGTAATGTAGTAAATATTAACTGGTTATAATTACGATAAACGCGGCCACCAGGCAAATCTAATGATTTAGATGGATGGGGATCCAAAATTAATTGAAGAATCCCATCAATATGGGTAAATGTAATTTCTTTCATTAATTTTAGATAATTTAATATTAGATGAATCATTCTTCTTTGTAAAGCAATATCCAACGTTTGTAACTTATCAATATTTAATATATATATATGATTGTTTTTTTCAATTAAGCATTCTTGAAGCTGTTCTCGAGATAATTTATTTAAGTATATATCCTCATCCTGTGTCATTTTAGCAAGGTAATGAAGATGATATATTAACTTTTGGTTATATTTCATTAAAGAAGGCAGAACCTCAAGTCTGATTTCATTCCTGAAATATTTCATTGAAAGATTACTTTTATCTGTTCGATAGGCAATAACATGCTGTGAAGCGTAGGCTTCAATCTCATCTCTGGAAACATCTAATAACGGCCTAATAATTTTGTATTGCCCTTCATCCCGAACATAGGGAATTCCAGCCAACCCGTGTGTCCCTGTTCCACGAAGAATTCTCATCATGATGGTTTCTGCTTGGTCATTTGCATGATGTCCTAAAGCAATCAGGTTTGTATTATTTTTTATAGCTGTTTCAAGGTAGAATTGATATCTTATTTTTCTTGCTGCTTCTTGCGAACCTAAACCAGTCTCCTTGATATATGCAGGGACATCATAGGACTTGATGATTACAGGAATTTCTCTAATCTCACATTGTTCTTTAACAAACAGCGCATCCTTTTCTGCTTCTTCTCCTCTAAATTGATGATTAAGATGGAATGCAATTAATGTATTAGATACTAATTTTGATAATGTATCCACTAATACCATGGAGTCTGGACCACCAGAAACTCCTATAATAATAGGTCTATTACTATCAATCATATGATAATCAGTTATCGTCTTATGAACTTTTTTCAACATAATGGAGATCTTTCCTTTTTAAAGTTTGTGATAAAACACCAGAAAAAATAAGACCAAAAGCTATAGCACCAGATATCAGCAACGTTTTGGTTGCAAAGGAGATAGCCGTCAGATAATCATCTTCGATAAAGCTCCTCATCGTTTCATAAGCTAACCCTCCAGGTACTAGTGGGATAACACCTGCCACACTAAAGATAGTAACGGGCATTTTATGGAATCTTGCAAAACCTTGGCTTAAGGTAGCTACGAAAAAGGCAGCAATCCCTGTTGCTGCAATCATATTTAGCTGAAAGGCAGCTAGGAACCAGCTATATAACAGCCATCCCATCATACCAATTATTCCACCACTAAGGATTGTCCTTTTAGGAACATTGAATATGATACCAAAAGCCATCGTAGCAAAGAAGCTCGCATATAACGGTTGGATATTCATAAAAACACTTCCTTTATAGCAATGCAATGACAACTGCAATTCCAGTTCCTATTGCTAACGCAGTAATAAATGCTTCGGCTCCTCTAGATAAACCAGATACTAAATCCCCAGCCATTAAATCCCTTACTGCATTCGTT
>JAENYW010000236.1 GCA_016841555.1 Tepidibacillus decaturensis | reverse complement strand
GAGTAAAATTAAAAGCCCCATTTAAGGGGATTGAACTACTCAAGTAAAAAATCTAAGATGTTTTGAACTTTAATGCCGGAATAGTCGTTGAAAATAGTCTGATCCATGGTAAGAATATATTTTGGATAATTATCAGAAATAGATTGTAGAGGGCGTAATTCACGCTCTCTTGTCTTTTCATCTAGAATGGTAGCAGAAACCTGATAGTATATTTTTTCATTTGCTTTTGTAGCGACAAAATCAACTTCTAAGGAACCAATTTTTCCGATGGTAACCTCATAACCACGTCTAATTAGTTCTAGATACACAAGATTTTCTAAGACGTGTCCGTAATCCGTATTACGTAGGCCAGTTAGTTGATTCCGGATTCCCATATCTACAATGTAATATTTTTCAAGGGTTTTTAGAAACATTTTTCCCTTTAAGTCGTAGCGATTAGCTTTGTAGATGATGAAAGCATTTTCTAACATTTTGAGATAATTATCGATGGTGTCGCTGGTTGTTTTTCTGCCACTACTGGTTAGATAGTCGCTGATTTTCTTCGTTGAGACGATACTACCGATGTTAGCAGCAATATATTTTAAGATGCTTTCGAGAAGTGCTGCATCCCTTATGCCATTTCGCTCAATGACATCTTTCATAAGAACAGTATTGTAAATGCCTTCAAGGAAAGGGCCAATGGTATCAGGGAAATCCATAAGTTCCACCATAGTAGGAAGTCCGCCGAACTTAAGGTATTGATTGAAATTCTCTTGCAGATTACCCTTCCTGTCTGTTTCCGTAAAGTCCAGATACTCTTTGAAGGACAATGGCTGCATTTTAATTTCAACATATCGACCGGATAGCAATGTGGAAAGTTCTGAAGATAATAAATAAGCATTAGATCCCGTGATATAGATATCTACATTGGCATCAACAAGAAATGAATTGATTACCTTTTCCCAAGATGTAACCTGTTTAACTTCATCCAGAAGAATATAATGCCTATCACTGTTGCTTTTAAGTCGTTCTTTTATATAGGCATGAAGTTCCTTGTAGCTAGAGATTTCATCAAACTCAAAGGATTCAAAGTTCATACGAATGATGTGGTCTTTTGCAACACCACTTGCTATTAAATGATTTTCAAATAGAGAAAGTAGGGTTGATTTACCACAACGCCGGATACCTGTTATTACTTTAATTAATGGCTTATCCCTGTAACGGATGAGCTGTGTAAGATAAAGATCTCGATTTTTCATGACACCACCTCTTTATAAAGAGTATAACCAAAAAAAGAAAATATATAAATAGTTTTTAGAGTATAGTCAAAAAAATATAAAAAATAACAAAATAACAGATTATAAACAAGGCTTGGAACCTTTAGAAGATCAATTCAAGGTAAGCTGAGTTAATCGGAATAAAAGGCATATAATATTAAAATAAAATTGATAATATTCCGAATTGCAGAAAAGAAGACCATTGACTTAAGATAATATAGAGCAATCATAAAAGTATTCAAATAAATGCTTTTATGATTGCTTTTTTTTATATAAAGTAATCTATTTGGAATATAATCTACTACTGAATAATATATATCTAGTAAATATGACTATGTAGGAGTAAATATTAGTACATAGATTATAAGGGTATAGGAGGCAACCAATGGAACGAAAGGAACAAGAAGAATTGGAAATAGACGTCAGAGATTTATTTCAGATGCTAAAAAAAAGAATTACCTTGATTATATCGATCACACTAGTGGTGACCTTATTAAGTGGGTTAATCAGCTATTTTGTACTAACCCCAATGTATGAATCTTCTACAGAATTACTAGTAAATAAAAGTGAAACAGATATGAATCCCTTATATTCCTATAACGATATACAAACCAATCTTAAATTGATTGAAACCTATAGTGTTATCATTAAGAGCCCTAGAATCATTGATCTTGTTATAAGTAATGATGAGCTAGATTTAACCTCAGAGCAGCTGATTGCAAAAATAAAGGTAAATGCAGTCAAGAATTCGCAGGTCATCTCGATAACTGTAACGGATACCAATCCAGAAAAAGTGGTCATGCTGGTAAATGCCATTGCTAGTACCTTTAAAACTGAAATAAAAAAGATTATGAAGGTAGATAATGTACAAATCCTGACAGAGGCTAAGATAAAAGAGAATCCAAAGCCGATAAAACCAAAACCAGTTTTAAATATTTTGATTGCTTTTATGTTAGGCTTGATATTTTCTGTTGGATTAGTATTCCTGCTTGAATATATGGATACAACCATAAAGACGGAGCAAGAAGTAGAAAAGCTACTAGGCTATCCCGTTCTAGGAAGTATAGCAACCATTGGTGTGGAAATAGGACAGAAGAACAAGAGGAAAAGAAAAAAGGCTCAAGCTACGATGGTGGGGGTGGAAAGCTTTGAAGCATAATAAAATAGCAAAAGAAGACAGGCATAAAAACTTGGTTACTCTTCATCATTCCAAAAATCCTATTGCTGAGGCGTTTCGTACCATTCGTACCAATATACAGTTTTCAAGTATCGATAATCCCTTACGTTCGATAATGGTAACTAGTACTGGGCCTAGCGAAGGGAAATCTACGATAATTTCAAATTTAGCAGTGATAATGGCTCAATCAGATAAAAAAGTACTGCTAGTTGACGCAGATATGCGAAAACCAATTACTCATCAAATTTTTCGTTTACCAAATCGTATTGGATTAACGAACCTATTAATAGGGGATGAAGAGCAGGAAACAGTGATTGAGAAGAATGATGTTCCTAATCTCTCTATTTTAACATCAGGACCAATTCCTCCTAATCCAGCAGAACTCTTAAATTCCAATAAAATGGCTCAGCTAGTAGAAAGTCTTGAAACGCAATACGATATCGTCCTATTTGATGCACCGCCAGTACTTGCTGTTACCGATGCACAAATCCTCTCAGGTTTTGTTGATGGTGTTATTTTAGTCATCAATGCTGGAAAAACAAACAGAGAAATGGCCTTAAAAGCCAAGCATCAGCTAGATCATGTCAAAGCAAATGTAATTGGAACCGTCTTAAATAATAGAGAAATAAAGGAAAATAACTATTATCATTACTATTACGGAAATAAATAATACAAGCTTGAGAAGTTAGTAATAAGAAGAGAGAGGGTGACTAATTGAAGGATATAGATCAAGTAGTAAGTGTCATTATGCCAACGTATAAGCGAGCAATTCAATATCTATTAAGAGCTATAAATTCTATCAAAGCGCAAACATATAAGCATATTGAAATAGTTATAGTAGATGATAATCCTCCCGATTCTAAATATAGAAAAAATGTAATTGAGTTTATGAAGAAATATAATGATGATTCTAGTGTCATATACGTAATGAATGCTAAAAACCTGGGAGGATCCTTAGCAAGAAATAATGGAATTAACGTAGCCACTGGAGATTTTATTACATTTTTAGATGATGACGATGAATACTTACCAGAAAAGATAGAAAAGCAAGTAATGTTTATGCTTGAGCATAATTGTGATATGTCATTTACAGATTTAAAGTTAGTAAACAATAACAAGGTTGTTGTTGATTATCGTGAATATAGTAGTTTAAAAAAATTCGATCAAATGTCATTACTCAAGTACCACCTAATGCGTCATTTAACAGGTACTCCCACATTTATGTATAAAACAGAGAAGCTAAAACAAATTGGCGGATTCGAAGATGTGAAAATAGGACAAGAGTTTTTTTTAATGCTTAAATCAATAGAAAATAATTTGAAAATATGCTATTTAAAAGATTGTAATGTTATTGCTTATAGGCATAGTGATGGGGGTATTTCTCAAGGGAAAAGCAAAATTAATGGTGAAATGGCTATCTATGATTTTAAGAAAAAGTATTTTCATTTATTTACTCAAAGAGAGAAGATGTTTATTCGATTTAGGTATCATGCTGTTATGATGATTGCTTATAAGAGAAATAAAAACTATTTAAAAGCGTTGTTTAATGGGATATTAATGATTGTATCATCTCCGGTCGATTTCATTAAAGAGTTTAGCAGATTTATTTTTAATATTATAAAGAATAGAGGATTGGAGAATGAAACAGTATGAATTTATTTAAAAGAATTTTAACAAGAAAAGAAAAAATATCAATTATAGGTTTAGGTTATGTTGGAATGCCTATTGCAGTTGCTTTTGCAAAAAAAGTTGATGTGATTGGTTTTGATTTAAATGAAAAGAAAATTGAATTATATAAATCAGGAATCGATCCTACAAATGAAATAGGGAATGATGTGATTGGACAAACTACAGTAGAATTTACCTCAGATGAAACAAAACTTAAAGAGGCTAAGTTTCACATTGTAGCTGTACCTACTCCAATTAATTTGGTTAAAACCCCTGACCTATCACCAATCGAAAAGGCAAGTAGAATAATAGGTCGAAACCTTATTAAAGGATCAATTATAGTATATGAATCGACTGTTTACCCTGGTGTTACGGAAGATATCTGTATTCCTTTACTTGAAAAAGAGTCTGGACTTAAATGTGGAATAGATTTTAAGGTTGGCTATTCTCCAGAACGAATCAATCCTGGCGATAGAATCCATAGTCTTGAAAACATAGTAAAAATAGTTTCAGGCATAGATGATGAGAGTTTAGATGAGATAGCTAAAATATATGAGTTAGTTATTGAAGTAGGTGTGCATAGAGCAGGCTCAATTAAAGTGGCGGAAGCTGCTAAAGTTGTTGAGAATAGTCAGCGAGACATTAATATTGCTTTTATGAATGAACTGGCTATGGTATTTGACCGAATGGGAATTGATACAAAAGAAGTCATTGATGCAATGAATACGAAGTGGAATGCTCTAAAGTTTTATCCAGGGCTTGTAGGAGGCCATTGCAT
>JAENYW010000235.1 GCA_016841555.1 Tepidibacillus decaturensis | reverse complement strand
AAAAAAATGGATTATTTCACTTACACATGTAAACTATTTGTAAAGTTAGATAAAGTTTTGTTTATTAAAGTTTTTTTTTATTTTCTGATAGAATAATAGTAAGTGTTGAAATAGTATTTAAAAATAAGGATGTTAAGAAGCTATATTCACTTTTGGAGGGAGAATGATGAAATTACAAGAGGAAAAAGTGTTTAAGGACCCTATTCATCAATACATTTATGTTCAGGATCGACTTATTTGGGATTTAATCAATACAAAAGGATTTCAAAGATTACGTCGAATTAAACAATTAGGAACTTCCTATTATACTTTTCATGGGGCAGAGCACAGTCGATTTTCTCATTCATTAGGTGTCTATGAAATAACAAGAAAAATTATCTCCTTATTTGAACGAAAACAGTATAAAGAGTGGCCAAAGGAAGAAAGGATGCTTGCACTTGTTACTGCATTACTACATGATATAGGTCATGGGCCTTTTTCTCATTCCATCGAAAAGGTATTTCAAGTAAACCATGAAGAATGGTCCAAAAGGATTATAATAGAGGATGAAGATATTCGTCAACTATTAATACAGGTAGACGGACAATTTCCTCAATATGTGGTTGATGTATTAAATAAAACATATGATACATCCATCGTGATTGATCTTATTTCTAGCCAATTAGATGCAGATCGGATGGATTATCTGCTTAGAGATGCTTATTATACGGGTGTAAACTATGGGACATATGATTTAGAAAGGATTTTAAGGGTATTACGGCCATATCAAGGAAAATTAGTAGTGAAAGATAGTGGTATGCACAGTGTTGAAGATTACTTAATGTCTAGATATCAAATGTATTGGCAGGTTTATTTTCATCCAGTAACAAGAAGTAGTGAAATTATTTTAAGAAAAATTTTTGCTCGAGCAAAAGAGCTTTATTCCAATCAATTTTCTTTCTCTATGTTGTTTGAACCGATAAAACATTTATTTGAACCAGGATTTGATATTCAAGCCTATATGGTTTTGGATGATCCTTTCATTTATACTCAATTTTACTTCTGGACAAAAGAAAAGGATCCAATATTATCTGATTTAACTACACGGTTTTTACATCGAAGATTATTCCAATACATCGATTTTACTCCTTATGAAAAAGAAAAGCTTGAGGAAATAAAGGGATTTTTACAATCAAATGGGATTGATCCAATGTATTATCTAGAAGTAGATTCTCCATCCGATTTACCATATGATATATACCGTCCAGGAAAAGAAGGAAGGATATCTCCTATATATGTGTTGAATCAACAAGGGGAAACGATAGAAATATCAAAGCAATCCGAAATCATTGTTTCCATCATGGGGAGGAAAAAAACAGATCATAAATTATTTTATCCAGCGGATATATTAGAAGAAAAATCAATTGCTTCCACATTTTTTGCTCTCGTAAAAGGAAAATAAGCAAACAAAAAAGAAGTTGACATTATGAATAGAATTATGTATATTTTGGGAAAGAAATTGATACAATGTAGATAGTATATGAATAGGGAAAAAACGATGAAGGGATGAGTAGTTCATAGAAGCCTTTTTAGAGAGCTGGGGTAGCTGAAAACCAGTAGGTGAAATGAATGAATATGGTCCTGGAGTATTTGTTTTCAAGAAGAGATACTACATTTTGATAAAGAGCTATATCAAAACGGAACCTTCTCTTTAAGGGAATAACGTCATTTCTGCGTTAAGGAATGTTTCGAAAGAGACTTCAAGAGCCTTTGTGAAAGCGAAGGAATTTGGGTGGTACCGCGTGAGAATTAGCTCTCGTCCCAATTAGGATGAGGGCTTTTATTTTTTTTATAAAGGAGTGTTTTTTATGCAAAAGGAAACCTTTTATATTACGACCCCCATTTATTACCCAAGTAATAAACTGCATATTGGAAATGCTTATACGACAATTGCTGGGGATGCTATGTCCAGATATAAACGATTACGTGGGTATGATGTATTTTATTTAACAGGTACGGATGAACATGGACAAAAGCTACAAAAAAGAGCGGAAGAAGAAGGATTAACTCCGCTGGAATTTATTAATCCAATCGTTGATTGGATTCAGGATTTATGGAAAATGTTAGACATTTCCTATGATGACTTTATTCGTACCACAGAAGAACGTCATAAAAAAGTAATACAAAAGATTTTTAAAAAGCTACAGGATAATGGTGATATCTATTTAGGTGAATATGAAGGATATTATTGTGTTCCCTGTGAAGCCTATTGGACCGATAAGCAGGCACATACGGAAGAAGGTCATGTATGTCCAGATTGTGGACGCTCTGTAGAAAAGGTAAAAGAAAAAAATTATTTTTTCAAAATGTCGAAATACCAGAACCGTTTACTAAAGCATATTGAAGAAAATCCTGATTTTATTCAACCAGAATCAAGAAAGAATGAAATGATCAATAATTTTTTAAAGCCTGGTCTAGAGGATTTATCCATCTCAAGAAGTAGCTTTGATTGGGGAATTAAAGTACCAGACGATCCAGAGCATGTTATTTATGTATGGATTGATGCGTTGTCCAACTACATTACCGCTTTAGGTTATTTATCTGATGACAAAGAAGAACAGAAAAAATTTGATCGTTATTGGCCTGCGATACACTTAATTGGTAAAGATATCTTAAGATTCCATACCATCTACTGGCCTATTCTTCTTATGGCTTTGGATATACCTTTACCAAAACAAGTATTTGGGCATGGTTGGGTATTAATGCCAGATGGTAAAATGTCCAAATCTAAAGGCAATGTCATCGATCCTAAATTTCTAATTGATCACTATGGTTCTGATGGGGTACGGTATTTCCTACTAAGAGAAATTCCGTTTGGTTCTGATGGTGTATTTACACCTGAAGCATTTATCCAACGTTTAAATGTAGACCTAGCGAATGATTTAGGTAACTTAGTTAGTCGAACAGTTGCCATGATTGAAAAATATTTTGATGGTCAATTGCCAGAGAATCTTCATGAAACGGACTTAGATCATGAATTAAAGCAATTTGCTCATGATACAGCCATAAAAACAGAAGAAGCATTAGATAAAATGTTATTTAGCCAAGCAATCAAACAGATTTGGGAGTTGATTGGCCGAACAAACAAATATATTGATGAAACAACACCATGGGTGTTAGCAAAGGATGATGGGCTAAAAAACCGTTTAGGGACTGTTCTTTATCATTTATCAGAAAGCATTCGCGTCGTATCCATTCTTATACAACCATTTATGACAAAAGCTCCTGAACGTATTTGGGAACAGATGGGTTTTGAATCTTCCTTACTAAAATGGGATAACGCAAAAGAATGGAATCTTTCTGTACCAGGAACAAAAATGGTAAAAAAAGAGGCACTATTCCCGCGCCTGGATATAGAAAAGGAGCTTAAAGCAATAGATGACTCAACATTAGAAGCGAGGAAAAAAGCAGAAGAAAATGTACGAAAACAAAAAGCTAAGGAGGAAACAGCAATAGAAGAGCAAGATTTAACACCGGAAATAAGCATAGAAGAATTTGCAAAGGTTGAACTTCGAGTTGCCCAAGTAATAGAAGCAGAAAAAATACCGAAGGCAGATAAGCTCTTAAAATTACAGTTGGATTTAGGCTATGAGAAAAGACAAGTGGTATCAGGTATTGCGAAATATTATAAGCCAGAGGAGTTAATAGGAAAAAAAGTAATTTGTGTTACTAATTTAAAACCTGTTAAACTAAGAGGAGAACTTTCCAATGGAATGATATTAGCTGCATCAGAAGGGGAAACATTGGAATTAGCAACTGTTTCTGATGATATGCCAAATGGTGCAAAGGTTAAGTAAAAAGGATGGTGGCAAATGTTAGTTGATACACACGCCCACTTAAATGATGAGCAATTCGATGAAGATCGTGACCAAGTTATTAAAAGAGCGAAGGAAACCGGCATCGAAACAATTATTAATATTGGTTTTAATAGAGAAACGATCTTTACAACATTAGAATTAATTGAGCAATATGATTTTATATATGGTGCTATCGGATGGCATCCAAATGATGCGCATGAAATGACAGATGATGACCTTCAATGGATAGAAGAGCTTACTACACATCCTAAGATCTTAGCAATAGGAGAAATTGGCTTAGATTATTATTGGGACTATGCACCCAAGGATGTGCAGCAGGAGGTTTTTAGAAAGCAGATTCAAATGGCGAAAAAGGTTAAGCTTCCAATTATTATTCATGATCGTGATGCTCATCAAGATATATGTAGCATCTTAAAAGAAGAAGGTGCAGGAGAAATAGGAGGTATTATGCATTCCTTCTCAGGAAGTGTTGAAATGGCTAAAGAATGCATGGAAATGGGCTTTTATATTTCCTTTAGTGGTCCTGTCACCTTTAAAAATGCAAAAAAACCTAAGGAAGTAGCTACAGAAACCCCACTTGATCGTATTTTGGTGGAGACGGATGCACCTTTTTTGACACCAGAACCCTTTCGTGGCAAAAGAAATGAATCATCCTATGTTCGCTTTGTAGCTCAAAAAATTGCAGAATTAAAGGAAATGGATATTGAACAGATAGAAAAGATTACAACAGAAAATGCGAAACGAATATTACGGTTTTAAAATAGAACAGGGGATTCCCTGTTTCTTCTGCTTGTAAATAAAGTCCTATCTCTAAACAAATATAATATAGGGTATTGTGTTGGAGGAGAAAAAAGTTGATGATAAAAGAAATTATCGTTGTTGAAGGAAGAGATGATACTACTGCTATTCAGAGAGCTGTAAAGGCTGATACGATAGAAACAGGAGGCTCTGCCATTTCTGAGGGTACGATAGAAAAGATAAAAAAAGCACATAAAATAAGAGGTGTTATTGTTTTTACTGATCCAGATTATGCGG
>JAENYW010000234.1 GCA_016841555.1 Tepidibacillus decaturensis | reverse complement strand
TCGCAGTAATGTACTTTTACCACACCCTGAAGGTCCTAATAATACGAGAACTTCACCAGGATTAATTTCTAGATTAATAGATTGTAGGGCAGTTGTACCGTCGTTAAAAGTTCTTTTAATATCAATTAACTGAAGCGATGTTTTGTTCAACTTTAAACACCTCCACTTCTTGAATATGTTGAAGACTGATTAAGCTTATGAAGAATTAACATTAATGGAATAGCAAGAATCAAAAATATAACAGTAAACGCACTACCAATATCTATACGCAAAGTTGAATACGAATCATATAATCCAACTGGTAAGGTCATCGTAAATGGAGTGTATAAGAAAAAAGTAATGTTAAACTCCCCTAAAGATAACAAAAACACCATGATAGCTCCTGATAGAATAGATGATTTAATACTGGGTATAATCACATAGAAAAAACGATAAAATGGACCAGCCCCAAGACTGGCAGCACTTTCATCTAAAGATCTAAAATCCCTTGTTCGAAGCGTTCCAAGAACCGTTCGGAATAATAGCGGAAATGTGAAAATAACATGCCCTATTAAAATAAGTAATCCTGATTCTCTTATTGCAGAATGAGTTTGAATTAATGCCAGTGCAATTGCGACACCGGGTATTGCCATAGGTAACGATAAAATTTCTTCAAGTACACTTAACCAACGATTGTTTGATCTTGAGAAAACAAAGGCAGTCATTGTCCCAAGAAAAATGTTACTGATAACAGTTGAAAGTGAAATGATTATTGTAAAGAGAATTGTATCTCCATAATAGTAAAATACTTCTTTGTACCATTTTCCTGTAATTCCTGATGAAAACATGTCGGTTCCCCAGTAAAAAGAAAAAGAACCAAAAATCGTAACAATAATAGGGAGAATTAAAAACAAGCTTACAAAAAATACAAGTAAGTAAAGGAGAATATTAGAGATTTTTGTCATTTAATGCTCCCCCTTTTTTTAATACTGCTTGGTATCCACTGTTAATGGTTACAACAATGATGCCAATCACAACAGCAATTGCACTTGCGACTTCGATATTAAAATTTAAAGTGAATTCGGTATACATTAAAATAGGCAAAATATCGAATTGATTTGAAAGAGTAAAGGCTGTACCAAAAGCACTCATAGATGTTGAAAAAGCAATGGCTCCTGCTGAAGTGAAAATAGGCATAACTGCTGGTAAAATTACATATCTTATGGCTTGTCCAGACGTTGCTCCAATTGTTCGAGCTGCTTCTTCCAAGGTATAATCGAAATCCTTTATTGCACCAAAAAGCATCATGATTGTCCGTGGAATTGAAAAGTAAAGATACGCTAAAAAAATACCAAAAATCGTATATGCTAAAACCATAGAGGATTGTCCCGTAATTTTTTGTATAGACATTGGTATCAAGCCTGTAGAACCGAATAAAATAATGATCATAAACCCAACTACAACACCAGGAAATGAAATAGGAAACGTTAATAAAGTAAAATATAGTGATTTTCCAGGAAAATTATGACGCGCAAGAAAAAAGGCGAGGACACCAGAGACAACAAGTGTCGCCAGTGTCACTAATATAGACAGAATAATACTATTTAATAATGCTTTAAAATAATAAGCATTCGTAATCATTTGAGTGTAATTAACAAATGTAAATCCTTGATCATTGTGTAAGCTGTTAACCACTAGAACGACTAATGGATATAGAAAAAAGAAGCTGAAAACAATGATAATCGGTAGGATAAAAGCTAACGTCTTATATTTTGACATATTAATCCCTTCTAATTTGAAATAATCTCTGATTTCCATTGCTCAATAAATTGCTTTTGAACATTATTCATTTTTTCAAAATCAATATCTTTTGCACGTGCATAATCACTGTCGGGTAAGAATTTTTCTTTTGTTTCCTTTGGAATATCGATATCTCTTATTGGACGTACAAATCCTTCTGCAAATAGTGCTTGTCCTTTATCAGAAAGAATAAAATTGAGGTATTCTTTACCTGCTTCTTCATGAGGAGCATTTTTAACAAGTGACATAATGTAAGGAACCTTTAATGATCCTTCTTTTGGGATAACGACTTCAATTGGTGCGTTATCATTGTATTTTGCTTTGTATCCATTGAAGTCAGCATCGATTAAGATTGGGATTTCTCCTTTGATAACCTTTGCTGTCGCAGTAGCTTTAGGGTGAATCACATCATTTTTCTCAAGCTTTTGCAAGTATTCAATGCCTGGAGCCCAATTATCTAAAGAGCCGTTCATTGCAAGGTTGGCAGCAGTAGCAACGCTGTAACCGATAGCTGCTGAAGTTGGATCAAGAAAACCTACTTTCCCTTTATATTCAGGCTTTAAAAGGTCTTGCCATGATTGAGGAACTGGAGTATTACCTAAAGCTTGCTTGTTCACAATAAAAGCAATTGCACCGTAATGAACAGTCATCCATTTTCCTTCTGAGTCCTTTAAACTTTTTGGAATTTCATCAAAATGTTCGGGTTTATATGGTTGAACTACATCCTTTTCGATAGCTTGAGGACCAAAAACAATTCCATAATATGCAACGTCAGCAAGCGGACTATCTTTTTCTGCAATTAGAGATGTTAATGTTTGGCCACTATTTTTGTTATCCGCAGGTACATGAATACCTGTTTCTTTGTTAAATGCTGTTTGAATGGCCTCCCAATTAGCCCATTGAGGGGGGTTATTATAGGCAATAGCTACATCGCTTTTATTTTTTCCACTTGATGAAATGCTTCCGCAAGCTGTAAGACTAAGTATTATCGCTCCAAGTAAAACAATTGATATAAGTTTTTTCATAAGTATAAAACCTCCATTTTGATTTTTTTGAAAAACGTTATGTTCACGAAAAGGTTAAAATATTATCCGTTATGCCTCCTTTCCAAAAAATTCACAAAAGAGGAGACGAAAAAAAACACACTTCCCCCTTTCTGTACTCATAAGGTAATGGGAGTTATGGGTTTTCTTAGGTCTCCACCCAGCTTTCCATATATTCAATTTTCCCTAGATTTGATAGTTCCATAAAAAAGGTTGGCTTAAAGAGACTGCATCGGCTCCTCCATCAATAGCATCATGAACTTGTTTTTCTGACCAGATCAGTCCACCTAAAATGATGGTCTGTTTTAGCTCTTGTTTAAACTCTTTAATAATAGAAGGTGCAATACCAGGCATAATTTCAATAGCATCTGGCTGATTTTCTTTTATATTTTCAATGGTTGTACGTAATGATCCTGTATCGATTAAGAACACTCTCTGAATCGTGATAAGACCTTTTTTCTTTGCGGCACGTATCATTGGACTTTTGGTAGATACAATTCCTGAGGGTTTAATATGTTCTGTTAAAAAATTAATTGCTTCTTTATCATTACCAAGTCCTTTTATAAGATCGGTATGAAGAAAAACAGGTTTTATAGATGTAGTTAATTTTTCTGGTAGGTGGATTATTTCTCCTAACTTTCCATGCATGATAATTAATGCGGAAACTTTTGACTCATTTGCTTTATCAACATCCTTTTGTTCAGTAGCAGCAATGATACGATTTTGATGTAAAATTTGTTCAAAAGTCATCCTTTCACCTTCCAATGAATTAATTTAATTGTATTACCATAGTAATACTACTATTATATTATTAATTGTAAGTTAATCTTATATTGGGTTATTGTTAAACAATTATTATGGTACGAATTTTTTTGTTTGTCGTAAAGGGATTTAAGCTTTAGAATAGAATCGTATTTAATACCAAGAGGAAAATATAAAATTCAGCAAAAGAAATAAAGCCACATAAAATAGAAAGGGGTTTTGTTGTGATGACAAAAGGGTTTAAGAAGGACTTTATTTTTGGTACAGCTACCTCCTCCTATCAGATTGAAGGTGCTTACAATCTTGATGGTAGAACAGAATCGATTTGGGATGCTTTCTCAAAAGAGCCTGGTAAAGTATATAACGGTGATACTGGTGATAAAGCTTGTGATCACTACAACAGGTATGAAGAGGATGTTAAGCTTTTACATGAATTAGGGGTCGAATCGTATCGATTTTCAATAGCATGGCCAAGAATTTTTCCTGAAAAAGGTAAATATGACGAAAAAGGAATGGAATTTTATAAAAAACTCATTCAACAGCTATTGCAACACGGAATTAAACCTTCAGTTACCCTTTATCATTGGGATTTACCCCTTTGGGCACAACATGAAGGCGGATGGACAAATAGAGCAAGTGTTGAATGGTTTGTGGAATACGCAGAAAAATGCTTCTTAGAATTAGGAGAGTTTGTTGATATTTGGATAACTCATAATGAACCGTTTTGTTCAGGCTTTTTAGGTCATTATGTTGGAATACATGCACCTGGTATGCAGGATTTACAAAAATCATTAGAAGCTATACATCATATTTTATTATCCCATGGTAAAGCTGTGAAATTATTTAGAAGAATGAAGGTTCAAGGAAAAATCGGAATTACCTTAAATCTTGCTCCTGTGTATCAACATACCAATACCTTTCAAGATCGAATTGCTGCCAATAATTTTGATGGATGGATGAATAAATGGTTTCTAGACCCCGTTTTTAAAAAAAGCTATCCGATAGATATGGTCAATATATTCAGCAAAACGGCAGGGGATTTTTCCTTTATCAAGGAGGGTGATTTAGATACCATTGGGTTACCGATTGATTTTTTAGGTATAAACTATTACAGTGATAATCTCATTCGTTACAAGGCTGATTCTGATTTTCTTTCTGAATCTGTGGAACAAGATGTGAAGAAGACGGCTATGGGATGGGCAATCAATCCAAAGGGTTTGAAGGATTTAATTTTTCGAATTCGAGAAGATTATACGGATCTCCCTATTTATATTACAGAAAATGGGGCGGCTTTTGCTGACAAATTATCTG
>JAENYW010000233.1 GCA_016841555.1 Tepidibacillus decaturensis | reverse complement strand
TTTTTATGTGATTTTTTATTTATCGATTTTGTCTAATTCTCACACAGTCTGACGTTTCGTTTGTCATGTTGACTAGTTATGATGATGACAAGGGGACGTTTCGTTTGTCATATTGATTAGTTATGATGAGGCAGAATAAAGACTTCTCTTTATTCACCGTATGAATGATAGATGGGAAAAATGGTCAGAATTCTACTGAAAGATTTCTGACCTCTTTTATACTGACATAATATACATTATAATTAAAAATATATATTAAATAAAACAATAGTTGAAATAATGATAATACATCCAAAGGAAAAGGGGATGATAAGCTTTGATACCAGTAAATTCGCATCAATCTTTGGGTTTACAAGATAAAGATGTGCTTAACATGTACTATTATATGTTGTTAGCGAGAAAAGTGGATGAAAGAATGTGGTTGTTAAATCGTTCGGGAAAAATTCCATTTGTTATATCCTGTCAAGGACAGGAGGCGGCACAGGTAGGGGCAGCATTTGCCTTGATAAAGGGAGAGGATTATATTCTACCCTATTATCGTGATGTTGGTGTTGTTTTGGTGTTTGGTATGACTCCAAGGGATTTAATGCTTTCTGCCTATGCAAAAGCGGAAGACCCAAACAGTGGTGGCAGGCAGATGCCAGGCCATTTTGGAAATAAAAAACTAAAGACAGTATCGGGCTCAAGTCCTGTAACAACGCAGGTTCCTCATGCAGTCGGAATTGCTCTCGGGGCTAAAATAAAGCAAGAAAGGTTGGTAGCGTTTACAACCTTTGGTGAAGGCTCAAGCAATCAAGGAGATTTTCACGAAGGAGCCAATTTTGCAGGTGTGCATAAGCTTCCAGTTATTTTTATGGTGGAGAACAATAAATATGCTATTAGTGTTCCCGTCAAAAAACAACTCCCTGTAGATAGTGTGGCAGTTAGAGGAGCAGGTTATGGAATGCCAGGGGTATCAGTAGATGGGAATAACCCATTTGAAGTATATGCAGCAGTGAGAGCGGCTAGGGAAAGAGCAATAAATGGAGAAGGACCTACATTGCTAGAAGCAGTAATGTACCGTCTTGTTCCTCATTCAAGTGATGATGATGATAGAGCCTATCGTACAAGAGAAGAAGTGGAGGAAGCGAAAAAACGTGATCCGATTTTCCTATTAGAACGGTACCTTTATGATGTTGATTTATTGGATGATAAAAAGCATCAAGAAATATTGGATAAAGTGATGAAGGAAGTAAATGAAGCAACAGAATATGCTGAACATGCACCTTATCCAGACATTAAAACCATAATGGATCATGTGTATGAAGGGTAGGAGGGTGTAGGATGGCGATACTATCATATATAGAAGCGGTAACGTTAGCTATGAGAGAAGAGATGAAAAGAGACAAGGACGTATTTGTGCTTGGTGAAGATGTGGGCATTCGAGGCGGTGTTTTTCGAGCAACAAATGGCTTATATGAAGAATTTGGCGAGAATCGGGTTATTGATACTCCTTTAGCAGAATCCGCGATTGTAGGAGTGGGAATCGGGGCAGCATTATATGGGTTGAGACCAATTGCAGAAATTCAATTTGCCGATTTTATTTTTCCTGCAGCGAATCAAATTATAAGTGAAGCAGCAAAGATGCGTTACCGATCAAATAACGACTGGAATGTTCCAATGGTGATTCGAGCTCCCTATGGTGGTGGCGTACACGGTGCTTTATACCACTCGCAAAGTGTGGAAGCAGTATTTACAAATGTCCCTGGACTAAAAATCATTGCTCCTTCTACACCCTATGATGTAAAAGGACTCCTAAAAGCAGCGATTCGTGATAATGACCCTGTGTTATTTTTTGAGCATAAGCGCTTATATCGTTTGGTGAAAGGGGAAGTACCTGAAACAGATTATACATTGCCAATCGGAAAAGCAGAGGTGAAGCGAGAAGGCGATGACGTCACCGTTATTACCTATGGACTGATGGTTCATTATGCTTTGCAGGCAGCAGAAAAATTAGAGAAGGACGGAATCAATGTTCATATTCTTGATTTGCGTTCGCTACAGCCTTTAGATAAAGAAGGGATTATTGAAGCGACGAAGAAAACGGGAAAGGTTATCATTATTCATGAGGATAATAAAACAGGCGGAGTAGGTGGAGAGGTATCTGCCATTATAGCAGAGGAAGCATTATTCGAATTAGATGCACCTATCAAGCGCTTAGCTGGAGAAGATATTCCTGCGATGCCTTACAGCCCGCCATTAGAGAAAGAATATATGTTAAATCCAGAAAAAATAGCAAAAGCCATAAAAGAACTGGCGGAATTTTAAGGAGGGATATGATGGCTACTAAAGTAGAAATGCCTCAGCTAGGTGAAAGCGTTACAGAGGGAACCATTACCAGATGGTTAAAAAAGGTGGGAGACACCATTGGTAAGTATGAAGCTCTCTGTGAAGTAGAAACCGATAAAGTGACAGCAGAAGTTCCCTCTACCATAAGCGGCACTCTAAAGCAGATTATCGTTGAAGAAGGAACAACTGTAGCAGTTGGTGAACTAATATGTTTGATTGAAGCAGAGGGAGAAGAAGCAACAGAAGAAAAAGAAACGGAAGTACTTGAAGCAACGAAAGAGCTTCAAGAACAACCAACACAAGCTACAACAATTCAAGAAGAAAAGCAAGAGAAAGCCCCAGCTGTAAAAACAATAAACAACGGAAAAATTCGTTATTCCCCTGCTGTGATGCGATTAGCGCAGGAGCATGATATTGATTTAACGTTAGTAGAAGGATCAGGAGCAGAAGGAAGAATCACAAGAAAAGATGTCCTAAACGATATAGAAAAGGGAGAAAAAAGAGCATCTTCAGCATCAACTACCGTTAAACCATCTGAACCTGCATCTGTTCAACAGGAAACAGGGATACAACAGGCTTCGATTCCATCCAGCAAGTCATCACAGGGTACAGCTTATCCAATAGAGGAGGGCGATCAAGCAATAGAAGTTAGTCAGGTGCGGAAAACCATTGCTAAACGTATGGTACAGAGCAAGCATGAAGCACCCCATGCGTGGATGACTTTAGAGGCTGATGTAACAGAGCTGGTCAATTATCGTAATAAAATTAAAGAAGGCTTTAAAAAAGAGGAAGGCTTCAGCATTACCTATCTACCATTCTTTATTAAAGCAGTGGTAGAAGCAATCAAAGAGTATCCAATCGTTAATTCCATATGGGCAGAGGATAAAATTATTCTCAAAAAGCGAATTAATATTTCCATCGCTGTGGCAACCGATGCTGCACTCTATGTCCCTGTGATAAAGGATGCAGATAAGAAAAGCATTTACGGTATTGCCAAGGAAATAGATGAGTTAGCAAGAAAAACAAGAGCAGGAAAACTATCTATGGCTGATCTTCAAGGAGGAACCTTTACCGTCAACAATACAGGAAGCTTCGGTTCCGTTCTTTCCGCACCAATATTGAATCAACCACAGGCAGGAATCATCACTATGGAATCGATCATCAAGAAACCAGTAGTTATCGATGACATGATTGCAGTTCGTTCCATGGTCAACCTATGTATGTCCCTTGATCATCGTATTTTAGATGGATTAGTGGTGGGACGTTTCGTACAGAAGGTAAAAGAAAATCTCATCAACATGGGAAAACAAAAAAGTAATATATATTAAAATGATAACCGCAAAAGAATTAGTTTCTTTTGCGGTTATTTGGTGTTACCTTTTCACTCATCTCATACTTCCTCTTGTTTAGCACCATTAAGAAAAAGATCAGTATTGTTAGCTATGGTCTCCTCGACAGGGAACTTATCTGATTGAGTTAAGACGCCCATGACAGTGACAAGGCGAATTAAGTCCAATTGGGTTGCCAATATTTCAATAGGAATGTCCTGTCTGATTTCACCCTGTTCTTGCCCCAAATCGATTATTTTATTTATTAGAATATGAACACCACTTCTTATGCTCTCGTCTTTATATACTTGACTCATCATTTGCATCCGGTAAGCCAGATATATTTCTGCGATTTCTTTATTCTCTTTTACGTATCCCACCTGTTCGTGAATCACTGCCATTATGCGGGAACGTGTATCAGGTAATTCTAGCAAAAATTTAATAGCGTCAGACATTGTCTCCCTGATATGATTTTGTACATATTCACTGACAATAGCTTCTTTGGAGGAAAAATAATTATAAAGTGTCGCCTTCGCTATATCTGCTTCTTCTGCTATTTGCTCCATTGTAGTGGAGTTAAATCCCTGCTTATTAATTAATTCCATTGCTGTCTTGATTATTATCTTCATTGTTTGTTTCTTTTTTCTCTCTATTCTGCTACTTGGAAAATCATTTTGCATTTTAACCATCCCTTACATTAAAGAATTATTTTTCCTTCATCCCCATCGACTACAATTACTTGGTCATCTCTTAAGATTTCCATTACCCCTGAGACGTTTACCACAGCAGGTATACCATACTCTCGGGCCACAATAGCGCCGTGGGATAAATACCCTCCGGTTTCCATCACCACTGCGGCTGCTCTTAAGAACAGAGGTGTCCAGGCAGGGTCAGTTGATGGAGCCACTAAAACATCTCCTACCTTTAGATTTCTTCCCTCATTAGGATGATCAATCAAGCTGACAGGACCTGAAGCTTTTCCAGCAGCTACCCCGAGACCCATCAGTGCATTATCCGATGATTGGATTATCGGTTCTGCAAACTGAGGGACTTCTCCAATAATGGTATCTGGAGGGATAAAGGCTTCCAGTTCTTTTCTTCGTTCCATACGCTCATTAGCTAGGATATCTAAGCCCATACCGTCCCAGTACTCATTTAAGATAGAATGTATTTCCGACCAGGTACAATGGAAGATATCATCCTGTTCTATAAGAATATCTTTTTCGACAAAACGTCGTCCAACCTCTTTAGCAATTAACC
>JAENYW010000232.1 GCA_016841555.1 Tepidibacillus decaturensis | reverse complement strand
AGATTCTATAGGATGAATATTTTCTTCCTCCCAATCTGCTTCTATCTCCTTAGGTATAAAGATCTCTTCAAAGGTTTCCTCAATGTGATAATCAAAATAGCTCAAGCATTTAGAACATTGAAGCTTCATTGTAGCTGTCAGCTTCCCTTTTATTTGATAAATCCCAGCCATTTTATCTGCTATACCTTCCACCTCAACAGGTGAAATTTTAATTATCTGCTTCAAGTCTTTTGTAAGCTGATTAATTTCCTCATAAAAGTGAAAGGGTACACCATCTTTAGATTTATCAATATTCCAAATCTTTATTTTCATGATATACACCTCATAAGCAACATGATTTATTATACTTTTCGTTTTTTTATTTGTCAATCATTGTTTCTTTACGATATAATACCCTTTGAAAAGAGGAATGTAATATGTCTACTTTAGGAGTTATCGTAGAGTATAATCCACTTCATAATGGACACCTTTACCACCTACAGCAAGCCAAAAAAATAACCAATGCCGATACAACAATTGCCGTTATGTCTGGTTCATTTCTACAACGCGGTGAGCCTGCCATTGTCGATAAATGGACGAGAACAAATATGGCGTTATCTCAAGGCATCGATTTAGTTGTCGAGCTTCCTGTCATCTATTCCACACAGGCAGCGGATTGGTTTGCATTTGGATCAACCTCTTTACTTCATCATCTAAAAGTCGATCATTTTGTTTTTGGCAGTGAAGCGGGCTCTATTGCTCCTCTTCATAGAATAGCAGATGTGCTGTTGGAAGAGCCACCCCTATTAAAAAAACATCTAAAAGAGTCCCTTTCATTAGGACATTCTTACCCGAAAGCAGTTTCTTTATCCCTTCAGCGTTATTTAGAGCACGAAGCATTTCAGCTATCCAAGCCTAATGATATTTTAGGACTACAATATATCTATCATCTTAAAAAAATGAACAGTCCTATTGCGATTAATACAGTGAAAAGACATGCAGCTCAATATCACGATCAAGATTTAACAAGCCAGACTATTGCCAGTGCTACCGCCATTCGTAAACGTATCTTCACGAATAAAAAAATAGATGACATTGAAGCAGTTGTTCCAAAGTCAACCTTCATCCTTTTCCATCAAGCATGTCATCAGAATCGAATCAATGCTTGGGAAAACTTTTTCAACGCATTAAAAATAATAATCCTAGGTAAGGACTATCAACAGCTTCAAGAAATACATGGAATGGTTGAAGGCTTTGAACGACGAGTAAAGGATTTAATTATTGAAGCAGATACCTTTGAAGCATTTGTCCAACTATTAAAGACAAAACGTTATACCATGACCAAAATTCAACGTACTCTCCTTTATATACTCTTAGATTTAACCGCAAGTAAAGTAAAAAAAATAGAGGTCGAAAAGGGCCCACAATATATTCGTATTTTAGGCTTTACTGAAAAAGGACGCAGCTATTTAAACAAAATCAAGCACGATTTAGAGCTCCCACTGATTACAAACATTCCTAGAGATAAGTCACCTATGCTAGAGTTAGATATTGCTGCAGCGAATATCTATGAGACAGGCTTTCAACAGCCTGCTACTATAAAAATGGAATATAAGCAGGCTCCTATTTATCTACGATAATTACTTACTTTATAGTTCCTTCTTAATAGGAAGCTGCTTTAGGAACTCCATAGCTTCATTAACATTTGAGACTGGAACTATTTTCATTGGATTGCCTAATTCTCTATTTGCTTGTTCAGCATTCTTTTGATTGGTATCATCCTTCTCGATATCCTTTGGTACAAAAAATATTTCTACTCCTTTTTTATAGGCAGCCTTCACCTTTAACCTCGCTCCACCAATTTGACCAACGACACCCTCTGGATTGATCGTACCAGTACCAGCAATTTGATAGCCTTTTGTAAGGTCTTCAGCGGTAAGCTGATTGATAATTTCTAACGTAAACATTAACCCTGCTGATGGACCACCAATTTCCTTCGTATGAAAGGTCACCTCTTTCGAGGGTATTACCTCTCTATCCTCAAAGGGGTAAAACCCAATCCCTGCTTTCTCTGGCACTTCATCTTCTGTGGCTTCTACATTTAGCGTTAAATTGGCTAAGGTAATCTCTTCAGAATAGGTCTTATTATCTCTTATAAACTCTACCTTCACATCTTCTCCTACCTTTTTCTTTTCTAAGTAGGCAAGCAGATTTTCTATTTTTTTCATCGGTATGTCATCTACTTCTGTAATTAAATCTCCAACTTCAAGTATCTTCTCACTTGGTAACCCAGGACTTAAACCCATCACTAAAATTCCTTTATTCTTTATTTCAATCGGAAGAGATAGCTGATTAAAGGCAGCTAGAATCGCATTATCCTGTGATTGCTCCATTACTTTAACCTGCCTTTTATTATAATCCTCCGGGTCCTCATCCTTCGTCAATAAATATTCCTTAGGAATAATCTCTGCATAGTTGCTAAATTGTGCATAGAGATAATATGGAATATTTCCAGGTATCATGGAAACGGTAGTAAGCATAAAATCTCCCTTATCCTCAAAGCCTTCAGAAACCTCTACAACGTTATCTAATATCATCGCTGATCCTGGCAGGGTGATATAATAAGGAACTGGAATATAGAAGGAGGCATAAATAAGAATAGAAATAATTATAATCGCCCATTGAACCTTTATTGTTCTAAAAATAGAGTGAATCCTCTTATTCTGATTTGTCATTCTTCCCCTCCCAATTGTTAATGAAATCCTTAATCTCTTCAATTGATTCATTTGCTTTTTCATACCCTAAGTCAATTACTTCTTTAAAGTTAGAAAAAGCAATGGTACTTACATGTCCCACATCTGGACGAAGTAAATAATCTGCCATCAAAACCTGATTTTGAAAAATTTGTTTTCCCATAATATCAATAGTTTGTGAAATAACGTCAACAATGGACTCTACCTTCAGATTTGTATGATTAGAACCAACATCTACACCTATCACTATATCTGCTCCCATCTCCTTAGTAACATGGATTGGAACACGATCAATCACTCCACCATCAACAAGAATTCTTCCATTTACTCTTTCAGGTACAAAAATACCAGGAATAGAAATACTAGCACGAACAGCTTGATCTATTGGCCCTTCTCTAAAAACAACTCTTTCTCCTTTTTCAATATCCGTTGCCACTACTGCTAAAGGGATTTGTAAATCCTCAATATTTTTCCCATGAGTAAGGATTCGTATAAGTTCCTTTGCTTTTTCTCCTGCTACTAATCCCGCTTTAGATACCGAAAGGTCAAGCCAATGCTTCCGTTTCATATTAACCATAAACTTTTCAATCATATTAATATCGTTATTATTCGCATATAAAGCACCAATAAAGCTTCCCATACTGCTACCAGCAATACAATGAATAGGAATGTTATGTTCTTGGAAAACCTTCAACACGCCAATATGTGATAGTCCACGAGCACCGCCAGAACCGAGTGCCAATCCAATTTTTGGTTTCATCTATATCACCTCTTCTTCAATACTATGACTCTTTATTTCCCTAAATGTCAATAGAAATGGTATATAAAGGACAATCATCACGTAAATATGTAGAAGGAACATTAGGAGGTTGTCAATGAAAACAGTATCTATTGAAGTAACTACCTATATAAAAACATTAACTATTGGTATCATTGCTGTTTTTCTAGCTGCATCTATCGTCATGTATCCAAGTGAAGCCTTTCATGCCTCTTTAACTGGATTACAAATATGGTGGGAAATCATTTTCCCAGCCTTACTACCATTTTTAATTATATCTGAAATTCTATTAGGCTTTGGTGTGGTCCATTTTATGGGCATCCTGCTAGAGCCATTAATGAAGCCATTATTTAATGTCCCAGGAGTAGGTGCTTTTGTATTAACAATGGGCTTTGCTTCTGGTTACCCGATGGGTGCTAAACTAACTTCACGGCTTCGCGAACAAAAAATGATTACAAGAGCCCAAGGAGAACGGTTGGTTTCCTTCTCCAGTACCTCTGATCCACTTTTTATATTTGGTGCGATTGCTGTAGGCTTTTTTCACGATGTTGAACTAGGAGTGATTCTTGCCTTTATTCATTATGCTTCTAGTATTATTGTTGGTATTATCATGCGATTCCACCAAAAAAACGATAATGAAAACATTCCAGTAACGACAAACCAAAATAAGAAGGAGCCTATTTTAATAAAAGCAATAAAGGCAATGCATCAAGCAAGAATGAGTGATAACCGTAAATTTGGAAGGCTTATGGGGGATGCAGTAATGTCCTCTATTAATACCTTGCAGATGATTGGTGGCTTTATTATTCTTTTTTCGGTCATTCTAACGATTCTAACAAAAATCAACATTGTTTTCTTTATAAGTAAGCTGGTAACACTATTATTTGTTCCTTTAGGAATAGCTCCGGAATTATCCCAAGCAATCATATACGGGCTATTTGAAGTTACTTTAGGTGTGAAAACAGTTAGTGAAGCTTCAATGAGCCTGCCAATGATTGAAAAGCTAGCTATAGCTAGCTTTATTTCTGCTTGGAGTGGAATTTCCGTACACGCACAGGTAGCTGCTCTTCTACAAAAAACAGACATAAGGTTTATTCCTTTTTTTCTTGCAAGAATCCTGCATGCTATCATAGCCTTTATCCTTACGTTCATTCTATGGAAGCCAATGCATTTAGAAAAAACGATACAAAGCATACCCACTTTTATGCTCCAAGTGCCTAATATGCCTGCCTCTTTTCATCTGTGGGATACATTTACTTATGTATCTGTCTTTTTTATATGGTTTGTTCTATTATTATTCGTCCTTTCCTTCTTGCTTCAGGTAATAAAAAAATCGCTATAGCGATTTTTTTATGCTTTACTTATCTAGTATCAGCGATTTAATTCATCATATTTTTTCTTTAACGCCTCTTCTATCATTTCAGGAACA
>JAENYW010000231.1 GCA_016841555.1 Tepidibacillus decaturensis | reverse complement strand
ATGGAGCTTCTATTTTAAATAGAAAAGGCCATATCAGCTATATGCCACAAAAGGATCATTTATTACCTTGGAGAACCATTTTAGATAATGTAATCATTGGATTAGAAATAAAGGGAATCGCAAAAAAAGAGGCAAGGAATAGAGCAAAAGCATTTATGAAAACCTTTGGCTTAGAAGAATTTATGAATGAATATCCCGCTTCTCTCTCTGGAGGAATGAAGCAAAGAGCTGCATTGCTCAGAACTATTTTATTAGAAAATGATGTATTATTACTGGATGAGCCATTTGGTGCACTAGACGAAATAACGAGACTTCAGATGCAAAACTGGCTACTTACCATATGGAAACAATTTAAACATACCATTCTTTTTGTGACACACAGCATTGAAGAGGCAATATATTTATCGGATCGGGTATATGTTTTTACTCAGCGACCAGCAACTATTAACTATATATTGGATATCGAATTACCACGTGATAGAGATGCCTTGATTAGAACAGATAAGCGATTTGTAGAATATAAAAGACAATTAACGCTAGAATTAAACGGATAGAAGTCAGTGAAACCTGACTTCTATTTCAGCTTGTAGATAAAGCCTAATTTCAGCGTTGCTCCTCAATCCTAGGACTCTTACGTATTTCTGTATACGCTACAATCCCTAATTTCGTCGCGCCTTGATCTTGGATTTTCTTTACAAGCTTAATATTTTTTATGTATTACATTTTCCCTTTGATTATGCTATTGTATAGGAAAATCGACTATTTAAAAGGAAATAGGGGGAAGAATTGTTTATATGATAAAAAGAGTACTTTTTTTCATTCATTTAATCATTCTTAGTATTGGAATTACTGGTTGTCTTGGGCAAGAAGAGACAGAAAAGGAAATGATGATTAAGGCTTTAGAGAAAAGCAAAGAAGTAAATAATTATACCTTTCAAGGAACATTGAAGATTTCTTCTGATTTGACATCCTCTATTTCAGATATTCATTTTAAAGTAACAGGACAGGAGAGCGTGGTACCCTATCTGCTTGAAGCAAATACAGAAATTAAAGCGGGTAGTAAAGAAATGAAAACAACAATCGAGATTCCAATACAAATAAAGAATGACACCTTATATGTAAAAGTCCCTTCTATATTCTTTATGAATTTACCTGATCAAACAAAAAAGTTTATTTCCATCGAGTTAGAAAAAGGGAATCAGCAATCTGAAAAAATAGAAACTATTGATTTCTTGATTGACATATTAAATAGCTTAGAAGATGAAGCATTTATCGAAGAAGATGTGCAAAATTATTCACTGGAAAAAGGCGAACTAAAGCATGTCATTCAGCTAACCGTTAATCAAGCACAATTTGTTAATATAATGAAGACGATAATAGAAGAAGATGCTGAATATGTTTTGAAAAAGTTAGAGAGAACCGCAATAACAGAGGAACAAAAAAATTATGTAAAAGAAATAGAAGAAAAGATAAGCAAGGAAGATGTGGCTCAAATAATTAGAGACCTCGAAAACCGTTTTACTATTCGCCATTTTGAAATGATTCAACTAATCGATCAAGATAATCATGTTAGAAAAAATGTGGTGGATGCAAATATTCTGATCGACACAGAAGATAAAGGAAAGATAGATGTTAAAATAATGTTTGAAGAAAAGATGAATAATATTAATCATGCCATGCCATTTACTATACCTACTCCGACGGAAGAAGAGACAATAAATCTAGAGGAGTTTATACAAAACGCTCCTATATATTTAAATATGTAGAAAATATTGAAACACATTAAGGAAGGAGCTCCTTCCTTATTTTCATATCAATAAAATGAAAAAAAATTTTAATCATGCCATATATTGAGGGTTAAATAAGCAGGAAAGCTTCTGTGTGGAGAAGAACTATATAACACATACTATAAGAAATATAGAAGGAAGATAATCAGATAGGCGGAGAAGAAAATGGAATTTGTGATATCTAAACTAGACGATTTAATTGACATACTACTAGTTAGCTATGTTATATATAAGTTTCTTATCCTAATAAGGGGTACAAGAGCGATACAGCTATTAAAAGGGATTATGATTATCGTTGTCGCTTGGTTATTGAGCACTTATTTTGAATTAAGAACACTACAGATGTTGATGTCACAAGCCTTTACATATGGTATGCTAGCAATTATTATTATCTTTCAACCAGAATTAAGAAGAGCTTTAGAAAAATTAGGAAGTGGACGCTTTTTTATTCGATCTGTAAATCCTGAAGAAGAAATGCTATCCAATATGGTTAACGAAGTGATAAAAGCAATTAGTTATCTTTCTAAAAGAAGAATAGGAGCTTTAATTGTTATTGAAAGGGAAACGGGATTAACCGATTATATGGAATCAGGCACTATTTTAGATGCGCATATAAGCTCTGAGCTATTAATTAATATTTTTATTCCTAATACACCATTGCATGATGGGGCTGTCATCGTAAGGAAAAATCAAATTATGGCAGCAGGCTGCTATTTACCTTTATCAGAGAATGCATATATCAGTAAAGAGCTAGGAACTAGACATCGTGCTGCAATAGGGATGAGCGAGCTGTCTGATGCTATTTCCGTAGTTGTTTCAGAAGAAACAGGACACATTTCCATATCAATGAATGGCCAAATCGAAAGAGGATTAACAGAAGAAAAATTGAAAAACAAACTGTTAACGGAATTACAACCTCCTGCTAAGCAAACAAATTCCTTATGGCCGAAAAGGTGGCAGAAAGATGGATAAATGGTTAAAAAATAATAACGTTCTCAAAATATTATCCTTTCTTTTAGCGTTAATGCTATGGATGGTTGTCAATATGGGTCAGGAGATTCCGACAAAGAGCAGTTCAACTGAAGATATAAAAAACACATTTTTTTATGAAGCACAGGTTTCTCCTGTATACAATGAGGAAGAATTTGTTGTTAATATGAGCATAGAAGAGGTAAAGGTAACATTACATGGAAATAGCGAAATGATTAATCAAATTAGAAATGGAATTAATATTGATAAAGGACAATTTTATGTAGATTTATCTAAGAATAAAGCAGGCACTGTTTTAGCCCCAGTTCATGTTAAGGGATTTCCATCAGATATTGAAGTAGAAATAGAGCCTAGCCTTATTCAAGTAACATTAGAAGCAAAGCAGAGAAAAGAATTTGAAGTATTTGTGGATAAGCTCGGGAAAGAAGAAGACGGCTACCAATCAGGAGAATCGATTATAAAGCCTAAAAAAGCACACATATTAGGTACAGAAGAACAAATCGCACAAGTCGCTTTTATTAAAGCTTTTGTTAATGTAGATCATGTTAAGTCACCAATTTTACAACAGGTTCCTTTACGAGCATTAGATAAGAATGGGAATGTGGTGCAAGTAGAGGTTATCCCTCAAACCGTTGAAGTTCAAATTCCAGTAACAAGTCCCTATATTACTGTACCTGCAACATATAATATCGAAAAATATCCAATAGAAGGCTATGCAATTGAATCCATTCATCAAATTACAAAAGAGGTAACGCTGTATGGTTCAAAGGATATCATTAATGGCTATAGTGTTTATGTTGGTCCTAGTATTGATCTATCAGATGTAAAGGAAGGAAAGCATACCTTAACCTATCCATTAGCCATTGATCCACATTTATTAAAAACCGAGCCTAATGCGATTGAATTAGAAGTGACTATTGTTCAATCCGAAACAAAAACGATAAGCCCAGTATCTATTGAAGTGCATGGATTAAGCGAGGGGTTATCGGCTAAAATAATAACGCCAACGGATGGATTGGATATGATAATAGAAGGGGCACCAAAGAATATTGAGCCGATAACAAATCAAGAGCTGCAAGCATTTGTAGATGTGACCAATCTGCCTCCTGGAGAACATGAGGTAGAAATACAATATAATGTACCTTTATTAATCAAGCGAATTGGTGAGATAGAAACAGCAAAGGTAGAGATTATAAAGGAGTAAAAGAATGGCTATCAGGATAAATAATATTAAGCTACCAATCAATCATAGCGATATAGAGCTAACACAGGCAATTGAAAAGAAACTGCGAATTCCTTTTAATAAAGTAAAAACGGTTGAAACGATAAAGAAATCGCTTGATGCAAGGAAAAAAAATAACATTTTTTTTGTGTATCAGGTAGAAGTAACCCTTCATATAGATGAAAAAAAGCTCCTTCAAAAGATAAAGGATGCAAACGTTCAATTGGCTAAGCCAAAAAAAGAAGAGAAAAGACTTTTTCCTGGAAATCAGGCGTTAGAATACCCGCCAATTGTCATAGGTAGTGGTCCAGCAGGGCTTTTTGCTGCTTTGGAATTAGTAAAGCATGGATATAGACCTTTGGTCCTAGAACGTGGACAGGATGTGGAACATAGAAATAAAGCAATTCTTCATTTTTGGAAAACAGGAGAACTGAATGTCAACTCCAATGTTCAATTTGGAGAAGGTGGAGCAGGAACCTTTTCTGATGGGAAATTAACGACAAGAATTAAGGATTCAAGGATAGATGACGTTTTTCAAACCCTTGTAGAAGCTGGTGCGCCAAAAGAAATCCTATATGAGCATAAGCCTCATATTGGAACGGATAACCTCAAAAAGGTTGTATATCAAATACGGCAAAAGCTAATAGAAATGGGAGCTATTATCAAATTTGACTCACTCGTTACAAAGCTAATCATCCAAGAGGGAAAAATAGTAGGGGTAGAGGTAAATAATCAGGTTCAAATCCCTGCAGATGTGGTCGTAATTGCAATAGGTCACAGTGCTAGAGACACCTATGAAATGCTCTATGAACAAGGGGTTTCTATTCAAGGGAAGCCCTTGGCTATTGGTGCTCGGATTGAACATCCTCAGAACCTAATCAACGCTGCTCAGTATGGTGATTTTGCTGCTGCCTCACAGTTAGGAGCAGCAGATTATACATTGGTAAAAAAAGCTGGTACCGACGACGGAGATCGTGCAAGCTATTCCTTTTGTATGTGTCCTGGTGGTGTTGTTGTTGCTGCAGCATCTGAAAAGGGAATGGTCGTTACAAATGGCATGAGCTACTATAGT
>JAENYW010000230.1 GCA_016841555.1 Tepidibacillus decaturensis | reverse complement strand
TTTCTGTCCCACTAATATATTCCGCACTAGGCTCCTTGAGAATACTCCCTGGAATACTATGGATGAATCCGACTCCCAATAAGTCTTTGACCGTCCTCTTTTTCGATTGGACGAAAAGTTCCCTAGAATATTCAAAGTTTTTTTGATACTACCACTTTCAAATATCTGGCTATTCTATCAGCGATATAATAAATGTAACGAGGAAAATTAGGAAAAGCACTAGGTTAATGAAAAGCCCGAGTATGACATAAACATTCTTCGATTTTTTCTTAACTAAACTAACTATTACAAGCCCCACACCAACCGAAAAACTAACGTAACCCAGCACCACAGATATAATAATCCACCCTATATAATATTCGTAAACATCTGCAGATGAAATAGATGAAAGAATTAAACTCATCATAAAGAATAATACAGTTGACAGTGAAGCAATAAAGGAAGCAACACATAGTCTTGAATTTGTTTTAATCAGGTCTTTAAATTTAATTGATTTATACATTTATCATCATCCTTTCATCTGAAAAAAATGATAACCTATTTACCCATAATTATAATTGTTTTTTTTAATGAATTTCAGGGGATTTGCAGTGTGAATATGGTGTTAGACGCCGTATTATATATCTATTCTCCTTTTATTAGTTGATTTTTAATTGTAGGTCCAATGCTCGAACTACTTCTATTAGAAAATCTTCTAAATCAACATCTGCTTTAAATATCATTACCCCTCTTTTTTGAGATTCTTCAAATTCATCTTTATATTCTTTTATCTGTATCCTTACTTCCCCACTCTCTCCTCACTAAACATACTAGGCATTCCAAATTTAACTCTTTTTATTGGTATGAAACCTTTGTAAATAGTTAGTGTATTAGAAAATGGTGTTTTAACTCTGTCAACATCTTTTTCCATAGTCTCTAGTGATGCAATCAATGTTTCTATTAAACCCCAGTTAGAGTATTGTACGTCATACTATTATAAAGGATACTTTAGGTGGCACTAGCCATACTACAAACAATATCAGAATAATAAATACTTGCTAAAATAAGAAACTTTTTCATTTTTTCCTCCTTAAAGGTCGATGCTCGTAGAGTGAGGATAGACACAACTCTCTCTTACGATGTTGAAGAGAGATTATTGTTAAACCCGAAACCTTCATTGCTTTCATCTCTTCATAAATGATTTGCTATTTTCATTGATTAAATATAATCTTGCATATGTCACATACCTATCTATAGTATTTCTCTTTGAGAATACGCCTGACCCGTTCACCGATTAAACTGAAAGTGAAACTTTCTGCTAGGGAGCTTTTCTTAAAGGTAAAGGGCATCGATATTCGTTTTGTCCTGAGTATGGTGGTACTTGGCAGCAGGTGCTTTTGCCTCTTTTTTAGGGAGAGGGAAGCTATGCCAAATAACAAAGATACGAATGAAAAATGTCAGTGTTTCATGGAAATTTTATATGTTCATCCTCACATAGAAGGTGGAAGAATAAAACAAACCCCATAGGGTAGTATTTCGACCCCGAGGCTTCATCCAACAAGGATTTGCGCAATAGCTGGTTTGTTTTATGATTCTATTGCTAGGTTGTTTATTTCACTTCATGGTTAGCATCATGAAGTTCTTTCTTGACAACTGCGCAGCCAATCCAAAGTGTTAGATGATGTACTATAAACTCTCCTTGTATTTTCTAACTAATTCTTCTGATTTATTAATTATTTTATTAATTTCTTTTACTTCGTTTAAAACTCTAGTTATTCCTTTATCACTTAAATACCAAGTTGATTGATTAATTCCTCGATCATCTTCTAAGGGATAAACATCAAATATTTGATCCTCTCTAGCACTTAATGTTGCTAGTAATAAAAATCTTTTACAAAAGAATGATTTACCAGCTAATAAAATGTTCTTTTCATTTCTTGATAATTTTTTTATAGCACCACTTACAATTTCTTCAACACTATTATAATTTCCACGTATTGGTATAATTACTTCTTTGGGAATTCCTAAATCTATTAATATTTTTGAATGGTATTCATATTCGTTTCTTTTTAAGAATTTATTATATATCGTTGGAATCATTAACTTTTTAAAACCTTCAATTTCATAAAGAGTAGATATTTTTTTATTTAATTCAGGAAAATGACCTGGATGATATAAAACTACATCTATATGATGAAAAACTTGTTTTCTTGAAATAAAAACAAAGTCATTTATTGATTCAAAAAATTGATTATTCACCACAGATTTCTCCTCAATTTAATAAATAGTTTATAGTATTTCAGCTAACGTTCCCGAATGTTACAGGCGCAGACCGAGCTTTAGATAGCTCTTAACTTAGGAAACTTAGGCTCAGGCAAGACGACTCGGTTAATTCGGGAATGTGAATATGCATGCTAACTTCATTGAAATGCATCATTGTAATATTGCTCCGGACGACCAAGAGGGTTAGCCCGCAGTGTGAATATGTTGTTAGACGGTGTAATTCGACTCATTATATTAATTCTAACAATTTCCCATATCCTTTAATATTTTTTCGGATTCCTAATGTAGTTAGAACTTCCCATATTGAAGCTTGATTTGCGGTTATTACTGGTATTTTTAATTTTTTTTCTAAAATATCAACAATTTCAACAGTTCTCCAAGCAGTACACGGACATAATAGTATATCAGCAGCAGTGTGATCGATATTTAAAACGAACTCCAAAATTGATTCTGGTTCTTGGTGCCACATCGGACTTTTTATTGCTTCTTCAGCTAGTCTCTTGTCACCTTCTATTTTAAGTACATTATAATCAGTTCCTTCTAAATATTTTAAGAACATATTATTATTCCATTCAGGGTATGGTGTTACTATCGAAACATTTTTTGCATTAAGTTTCTTTAGCGATTTTAAAATTGCTGTCGACGGTGTAATTGCTTTTAATCCTGATACCTTTTCTATCTTTTCAATTAATTGATTATTATAATTAATCCCTCTATAAAAACTCCCAGTTGTAAATCCGTAGGATATAATATCAATTTTAGATTTTGATAAACATTTTGCTGCATCCTCTACTTTTGAATTAAATATATCTATAATCTCTTCTGATTCTATTCCTGGAGGAGTACATATTCTTGTAGAATGAACTGTAATATTATGAGGCAAAACAAGATTAAAATCAGATTCAATTGTTGTATTACTTCCTGGTACAATAAGTCCGATCCTTTTATGATACTTCAATGTAATAACCTCCTAACTTATGTGAAATTACATTCTAGAATTATGCCTTCGTCACGGTAGTGAACGCCAGTTGCCCAGCGTCCCCCGCACAGATCCCAGCATTCGAAATCAAAATGTAATTGGTAGAGGTTTTTCTTCAAGTTTTCCTCGAACGCTTCTAGACTTTCATTATCTATGCCAGCTGCATTGAGCCTAGAAATACCTTTCTTGGCGAAGGCAAGCTGACTTCATCGCAAATTGCTCCGGACGACCAAGGGGGGCGCGCGAGTGTTCATAGGCTGACAGACGTCAGCCCCTTTCTCATTATCTCACTTGTAATAAAATCTCAACAATCAGAAAAATTAAATATACAGCAGTAGCTACCAAAACTGTTCTTTTATATATTCTTTCTTCATATTTTAAATTTGATATTGGTATAGTGAAAGTATCTTTATTGGCTATCTTTGCAATTTTTTTCCCAAAAAATATTTCGGTTATTATGAATACTATTGTTGGATAGATAAAAGAGAATAATCCGGATAAAAATATCAAAAAGCCATCAAAATTAAATAATATTCCTACCCCTAGTCCTAACCCTGAAGTAATTAGTGTTAATAAAAGAATTTTCCACCATATTCTATATACTCTTTGCCAACCTTCATCAGAAAATGTTGCAGTTTCCAAAAACTCAAAAAACTTATCATTTTCATATTTTTCGGTTAGTCCCTTATTATCTAATTCAGCTTTTAACTCCATTAAGAGTTTTTGTATATTTTCTATAACAACAGTCAACCTTATAGTGTTTTCTTTTGATTTTATTTTGATCCAACCACCAAAATATTTTATGGCAGGGAATTCTATTTTTATTATATCTTCGTATTTTATTTTAATATCACCTTTATAATTGCTATACGTTATTGCATCTAAACCAATATTAACTTTAACACGCATAAACCTTCCCATAAACTTCCATATAAATATTGCTTCAAATAAAATCACAATAGTTAAAATCAAAATTGGGGAAATATTTTCTTTAGCTTCTTTTTCAAATAAAATAATTACTGTCCATAAGATTATAAGCGATAAAAATAACACTATAGGAAAAATATACCTCAGATATTTAATATGCTTTCTGTAATGGTACTGTTTATTCATCTGTATCCTCCCTTGTAATGATTATAACTATATACTCAAATGATTCAAATTTATGTAGCCTGACTATGCTTTCATTCTTCCTTGCTAGTGCATTTATGCAATCGCTTCGGGTGACTAAATGCGTTAGGAATATTTTATTAGGCGAAGTACTTGTCGACTATATGCCACGTTCAAAAACTTTTATATATGTCGCAACTCCTTGCTCTGTCAAGGTGATTCTACTTCTTTGAGCTTTCTTCATACTTCTTCAGGCGACCAAGGGCGTACTTCAAAGCTCCGTTCCATATTTTCATACAGTTTTTACGGTCCCTCATGATTTAAATGGCTTGTTTTTATTGAATCAGAAAATGATGTACTTGATGTACTCCATTCTTTTTATAGGTGAAAGGCATCGATATTACGATTTGTCCTGATTGTGCCGGTACTTGGCAGCAGGTGTTTTCTTTTCATCCATCCATTGAATGATTTTTGGAAATGGAATAGCTTTTGTTTTTGCCTCTTTTTTGGGGAGGGGGAAGCTATGTCCAAAAACAAAGATTCGAATGAAAAATGTCAGTATTTCAATGGAAATTCTGCATGTTCATCCTCACGAAGCGGTTGGAAGAATAAAACAAGCCCCATAGGGTAGTGCTTCGACACGCGGCTTCGTCCAACAAGGATTTGCACAATTGCTGATTCGTTTTATGATTCTATTGCTAGGTTGTTTATTTCACTTCATGGTTAGCATCATGAA
>JAENYW010000229.1 GCA_016841555.1 Tepidibacillus decaturensis | reverse complement strand
TCCAAAGATTAAAATAAGTAACCCATTAATATAAATGATTCCTTTACCTATTTTCTTCTTCACCCCTCTTTTCTCCTTTTATCCTTTTTAATTTTCATCTTACTCTTTAATTTCCAACACCCCTATAAAAGCTTTTTTATTATACCATAAAAAACGTCTGATGTCAGACGAATAAAAATATAATAAAGAGAGTACAGCTAAACCTCTCTAGTAAATAGATTTTGCCATACTCTTTGTTTTCATATCGTACTATGCATCTCGCTTACGAGAGGATATATCAATCCATACAGCCAATAATAAAACTAATCCTCTTACTATTAATCTTTCTGTCGTACCTACATCTAGTAATAGCATGCCATTATTTAAAGTAGTCATAACTAATGCACCGATAATCGCTCCAACGATCGTCCCTTGTCCACCTAATGTACTTGTACCCCCAATAATTGCCGCAGCAATAACATCAAGCTCCATTCCTTGCCCTGCTGAAGCTGCTGCAGACCCTACTCTTGCAGTGTAAATAATACCACCAATAGCTCCTAGAATACCTGATGAGATAAATATCCATAATGTTCTTTGTCTAATATTAATTCCTGATAGCTTTGCAGCTTCCTTATTACCTCCTATTGCATACACATGTCTACCAAAGGTTGTTTTTGTTGTAATGAAGGTATACAAACTACCTATAACCATTAAAATTACAATAGAATAAGGAATTCCTAAATACAGTGCCATAATTAAAAAGACAGCTGTTATTAGTGATATAACTAATGCAATTTTAAGTGCAAACAATTTAATTGGTAAAATATCAAAGCCGTAAGTAATTCTTTCTTTTCTTCTTTTCAATTCATACCAGAGGTAGGCTACGATAACAAATACTAAAAAAATGATCGTTGTATCATGGGGCAGCATATCTTTTGGGGAATTTATGAAGAATAACGTTGGTATATAATCCTGACCGAGTTTATTAAACATACTGCTAGTAGCAATAGTTTCACCTCTCGTAACGCCTAATAATAATCCATTAAAAATCATCATCCCTGCTAACGTTACGATAAAAGCAGGAACATCCCTGTATGCTACCCAATAGCCTTGCCATAAACCGATTAATGCTCCTACAGCTAAAGTAATTATTATCGCTGGTAGAACACCTAATCCATAGTGAGCTTGTAGTATTGCAGCAATAGCTCCAGTTAACCCTACAACAGCCCCAATGGAAAGATCAATGTGACCTGCAACAATAACTAAAACGACTCCACTAGCTAATATAGCAATATGTGCAGTTTGTAAAAAAAGTGTAGATAAGTTTCTTGGTGTAAAAAAAACACCACTTAATAAAGAAAAAATAAGCATGATTCCAATTAAAGCAATAAACATCGTGTATTGCCGAATATTGTTTCTTAAGGACATTTTTATTATTTCTAATGAACTGTATTTTTCTACAGATTTCGTTGCCATTACTCAAACCTCCTTTATATCAATACAAAGCTTGTTATCTCCCACCAGTTGCAAAATGCATGATTTTTTCCTGACTTGCTTCCTTCCAATCTAATTCCGCTGTTAACTTACCCTCATGCATTACCAATATCCTGTCGCTTATCCCGAGAATTTCAGGTAGCTCTGAAGAAATCATAATGATGCTTACTCCTTTATCTATAAGGTCATTCATAATATTGTATATCTCGTATTTAGCTCCTACATCTATACCTCTTGTTGGTTCATCAAGAATTAATATTTTTGGAGCAGCCATAAGCCACTTTGAAATAACAACCTTTTGTTGATTTCCACCACTCAAATTTTTCGTCTTTTGTTCAATAGAAGGCGTTTTTATTGTTAAAGCATTTACATAATGATTCGTTATTTTTATTTCCTCATTCTCATTAATACCCCGAATATTAGAAATTTTATCCAAGCTAGCAAGCGTAATATTTTCCTTTATATCCATCATTAAAACTAACCCATTTTTTTTGCGATCTTCGGAAAGGTAACAAAAACCCTTTTCAATTGCATCTCGAGGACCTTTTATATCTGCCTTTTCACTATCAATATAAAATTCTCCTAATTTTTTTACTCCATAAGCTCCAAATAAACTCATCATTAATTCTGTTCTTCCTGCTCCCATTAATCCTGCAATCCCAAGAATTTCTCCCTTTTTTGCTGTAAAGCTAACTCCGTCTATTATTTTTTTGTCAGGGATTTCTGGATTATAAACAGTCCAATTCTTTACCTCAAGCACCACTTCTCCAGCGGTATGTTCTTTTCTAGGGTAAAGCTGTGTAAGCTCTCTACCAACCATTCCTGTAATAATTTTATCTACAGTAACATTCTCACCATTAGAATATGTTTCTATTGTTTCGCCATCTCTCAAAATGGTTATCGTATCTGCAATTTCTTTTACTTCCTTTAGCTTATGAGAAATATAAATACAGCTTATCCCTTGATCCTTTAATTTTCGAATGATATGTAAAAGATTTTCTGAATCATCCTCATTAAGAGCTGCAGTAGGTTCATCAAAGATCAAAATATTTACGTTCTTAGATAATGCCTTAGCTATTTCAACTAGCTGTTGCTTCCCTATCCCCAAATGAACAACCTTCGTATAAGGATTTTCTGTTAATCCAACTTCATTAAGTAGCCCAGTTGTTTTGGATATAGCCTTATCCCAATTTATTATGCCAAAGGTTGAAAATTCACTTCCTAGATAGATATTTTCAGCAATATTCATTTCCTTGACCAGCGCTAATTCTTGATAAATAATCCCGATTCCAGCTGCTTCGCTATCCTTAATATTTTCAAAATTTTGTTCCTTACCATCAATGAGTATTTTCCCTTCGTAGGTTCCATAAGGATATACACCGCTTAAAACCTTCATTAGTGTTGATTTCCCAGCTCCATTTTCTCCTACCAAAGCATGAATTTCACCTTTTCTTACCTTGAAATTAACATTATTAAGGGCTCGAACTCCAGGAAAATCTTTTATAATATTTTCCATTTCTAAAACATAGTTGCTCATGGATTGTCCCTCCTTTAATAGATAGAGGAATAACCAATTAGCTATTCCTCTATCTACACTCCAATATCTACTATTTCAAATCTTCTTCGTTAATATATCCACCCTCGACTAATACTTTTTTAAGATTTTCCTTTGTTACTACCTTTGGTTCTAGCAATACAGAAGGAACATTTATCTTACCATTATCTACTTCGCCATTCGCTTCAATCTTTTCACCTTTTGCTAATTGAATAGCCATTTCAATAGCCTTATCTCCTAAATCTCTTGTATCTTTAAAGATTGTCATGGACTGAGTTCCTTCCATGATTCGTTTAGCCGCAGCCTTCTCTGCATCCTGCCCAGTTATCGGAACGCTTCCCGCTAACCCTTGAGCAGCTAACGCCTGAATCGCAGCTCCTGCTGTTCCATCATTAGGAGCAAGAATGGCATCCACTTGGTTATTATTTGCAGCTAATGCTGCCTCCACTATCTTTAAAGCATTTTCAGGCACCCAGTTTTCTACAGCTTGCTCTGCTATAACTTGAATCTTTCCGTTATCAATAAGCGGCTGAATATATTTCATTGCCCCTTCTTTAAACAGCTTAGCGTTGTTATCTGTTGGTGCTCCTGACATAATGATATATTTACCCTCTGATACCTTTTCAGTAATGTATTTTCCCTGTAATTCCCCAACCTTCACATTATCAAAGGAAAGATAATAGCCAAGCTTCTCTGTATTGGTAATTAATCGATCATAAGAGATAACAGGTACTCCTTCTTTTGAAGCCTTTTCTACTAAGGTTGCAGCTGCTGAAGCATCATGAGGAGCTAAAATCAAAACATCAATCCCTTGAGTTAACAAAGATTCAACTTGAGTAATCTGCTCTTGCATGTTTGCATCAGCCACTTTAACGATCAATTCAATACCAGCTTCTTTTGCTACTTCCTCCATTTTTTCTTTATCTCTTACCCAACGTTCCTCTCTTTGAGTAGGTAGAGATAAACCTACTTTAATTTTTTCAATATCGCCCCCTGTTTTTTCACCGCTACAGCCTGCAAATAAAGTAACTATTAATGCTGCTGTTAATAAAAATGATAAAAGCTTACTGTTTTTCATTGTACTCCTCCTCTTTTTTTTCCTTTTCATTTAAAACTCAAAGATGTAAGCGATTTCTTCGTTCATTCATATAGTACTCCTTTATCCATTTTTTTACCGTAGCCTTATTTAAGCGAAAACTATACTATTTTACGGAGATGCTTTTATGCAGAAAAATACTAGTAACTTTTTGTGATAAAAAAATACAGGTCATACAATTGTACTGGCTTCATTGTTTCCTAAAATGAACTTTACACTCAACATAGGCATAAGATGTAAAGAATTATATGAAAGGTGGTGATTTTTTGTATTACTATTATTCCTATCTAACAATTGATAATAATTATCAATATCTATTTCACAGTAATCCAAACGTATTATCATCAAATCAAGGCGATTGTCAAAAAGTATTTGATGCTATTTTAAAAAGTATCAAAAGGGAAGCAACCGCCATTGATTTTTACTCTAGACTCTTAAAAGTAGCACCGTCCGTACAGGCTAAAGAAGCTGTTTTACATGCTCTTGAAGATGAAAAAATTCACCTAAGAGACTTTACTAACTTGTATGTTAGAATGACTGGCAAGCAACCAAATTATCAAATTATTCCTGTAAAATTCAGTACCTTTAAAGAAGGGTTAAGGCTTGCTTATCGTGATGAATTAGAAGCGTATGAATTTTATAGAGATATTTATCTTATGACACAAAATATCACAATTCGAGATGTTTATCTTCGTGGATTTACTGATGAAATTGAGCATGCAACACGATTTGGGTTTCTTTTGACAGGCTTAGATTGATAAATCAAATTTAAGGAGAGATTCCATTTATGTATGATTCATACTGGTATAATTCACCCCAATACCAATTATCTAACGATTTACAAAACCCTAATTCTAATCCAAATAATCCAACCTGGCAAGTTTGTCGTAATCAATGCATCAGATTAGGGTATCAACCAGGAACTACTTCATGGAGAAATTGTGTTCATGGATGCATGGGAATCAAAAATGTGCCCGAACAGCCTAAAAGCTTACCTGATCAATG
>JAENYW010000228.1 GCA_016841555.1 Tepidibacillus decaturensis | reverse complement strand
TCAATCTAGGACTCTTACGTATTTCTGTATACGCTGCAATCCCTAGATTTCGTCGCGCTTTGATCTTGGGCTTTCTTTACAAGCTTTCATTAATTTTTTTAGGTGAGGATAGTATGATAAGAATAAAAGTAATTACTAAAATAGAGCAGCAAAAAAGAAATACTAAACGGTATAATATATTCCTTGATGATATATATGCTTTTTCTGTACATGAGGATGTTTTGGTTTCCCAACAGCTTACAAAAGGAAAAGAGATTGATGAAAATAATTTGATAGAGTTGTTAAGGAAAGAAGAAAGAAATAAAGGAAGACAGAAAGCTCTAACCTATTTAAGTAGAAAGCCCAGAACGGAAAAAGAAGTGAGACAGTACTTACTGAGACATGACTTTGATAATGAGCTCATTAATCCTATTATAGCTCAGCTTAAAGAAAAGCTTTATATAAATGATAAATGGTATGCGGAGCAGTTTATTGAACAACGCATACAGCTTCGTCCAAGAGGGAAAAAATTAATAGAGCATGAATTGAAACAAAAAGGAATAAAAGATTCAGATATACAAGGGGAATTAGAAAAAATGGATGAAGAAGTAGAATATCAGTTAGCTCTTCAGCTTGTAGAAAAAAAACAAAATCAATATAAAGGCTTAGATTGGGAAGTATTCCAAAGACGTTTAGGAGCTTTTTTACAAAGAAAAGGCTTTTCCTACGATGTTATATATCGAATTTTTGAAAAATGTAAAGATGATATTTTTATATAAAAAAGATTCGAAATTTTGTACATCTTGACAACCTTTCATATGAATAATACAATGAGTATGCATATTTATATTTTGAGTATCATTATAATTTTCGCTATATGATGTTGAAATGAATTGAAATGAAATTTGAAAACAATGAAAATCGATGAAGTATAAGAAATCAATGGACCGAACTATTTGGGTCGGTCTTGTTTTTTAGGTAAGCAAGGGAGGTGAAGGTATGGAGATTGTAGATATCGCCCTTTTGCTTGCGTCAGGTGCTACTGGAGTAGGTATAGGTTATATTATTCGAAGATCTATTGCAGAAGCTAAAATTTCCAGTGCTGAAGAAGCAGCGAAGCAAATTATAGATCACGCGAAGAAGGAAGCTGAGTCTTCTACGAAAGAGCTTATTTTAGAAGCGAAAGATGAAGCGCATAAGCTTAGAAGTGAAGCAGATAGAGATATCCGAGAACGCAGAAACGAAGTTCAACGTTTGGAAAGAAGGTTATTACAAAAGGAAGAATCTTTGGACAAAAAAATAGAATCGTTGGAGCGTAAAGAAGAATCTCTTCATCAAAAGGAGAAAGTATTATCAGAGACGCGAGCAAAAGTTGAAGAATTAGAAATGAAAAAGCATGAAGAATTGGAAAGAATTTCAGGATTAACTTCTGAAGAAGCAAAACATGTTATTTTAGATAACGTTAAAAGAGAGGTTCGTCATGATACCGCTATAATGATAAAGGAATTAGAGCAGCAAGCGAAAGAAGAAGCGGATAAAAAGGCGAAAGAGATTATAACCACTGCTATTCAACGCTGTGCAGCAGATCATGTTGCAGAAACAACAGTTTCAGTAGTGAGTCTTCCAAATGATGAGATGAAAGGTCGCATTATTGGAAGAGAAGGTAGGAATATTCGTGCTTTAGAGACATTGACAGGGATTGATTTGATTATTGATGATACTCCGGAAGCAGTAATTTTATCCGGTTTTGACCCAATACGAAGAGAAGTTGCACGTTCTGCTTTAGAAAAATTAGTAGCAGATGGCAGGATACACCCTGCAAGAATTGAAGAAATGGTTGAAAAAGCCCGTAAAGAAGTGGATGAACGAATTAGAGATTATGGTGAACAAGCTACATTTGAGGTTGGAGTACACAGCTTGCATCCTGATTTAATCAAGATTCTTGGTCGTCTTCGATTTAGAACTAGTTATGGTCAGAATGTATTGAAGCATTCCATAGAGGTTGCTCACTTATGTGGTTTAATGGCTGCGGAGTTAGGGGAAGATATTGCTTTAGCTAAACGCGCAGGGTTACTTCATGATATTGGAAAAGCGATCGACCATGAAGTAGAAGGATCACATGTAGAAATTGGAATAGAATTAGCGAAAAAATATAATGAACACTCAGTGGTTATAAACGGAATTGCTTCTCATCATGGAGATGAAGAACCTAATTCAATAATATCCGTTATCGTAGGAGCAGCTGATGCATTGTCCGCTGCTAGACCAGGAGCAAGAAGAGAAACCTTAGAAACCTATATCAGAAGGCTAGAAAAACTAGAGGAAATTTCTGAATCCTTTGAAGGAGTAGAGAAATCCTATGCAATTCAAGCTGGAAGAGAGGTTAGAATAATGGTTAATCCAGAAAACATTCAAGATTCTGATGCGTATATTTTAGCTAGAGATATAACAAAACGAATTGAAAGTGAATTGGATTATCCTGGTCATATTAAAGTAACCGTAATTAGAGAAACTCGAGCTGTAGAATATGCAAAATAAAGTGGCTTTGCCACTTTATTTTTTTAATAAACACAAATGCAAGTACATTGATAACCACCCGTATAATTGAGCAGTGGAATGTATGAAGAATATTTTCGTGTTAAAAATAGTGATAGAATAGTGACAAGTAATGAAGGAGTGAATTTTTTTGCGCATCCTTTTTTTTGGAGATATAGTTGGTTCATCAGGTAGAACTGCATTGGAAAATTACATAGTGAAAATAAAGGAAAAATACCGCCCTCATATGGTTATTGTAAATGGAGAAAATGCTGCTGGTGGTCGAGGTATTAATGAAAAGATAGTAAAACAATTTTTCCAATTAGGTGTAAATGCGATAACGATGGGGAATCATATATGGGATCAAAAAGAGATTTTTGATTTTATAGATGATTATAAAAATCTAATTAGACCTGCTAATTTTCCAGATAGTGCCCCAGGCAATGGATATACTATTATCTCTTTTAATCAACATAAGATAGCGATTATCAATATTCAAGGAAGAACTTTTTTACCACCATTAGATTGTCCCTTTCTACGTGTTAAGCAAATTATTGAGAAGGTAAGGAAGGAAACAAATAACATCATTGTAGATTTTCATGCAGAAGCAACTTCAGAAAAACAGGCAATGGGTTGGTATTTAGATGGGCTAGTTTCGGCTGTTGTTGGTACGCATACTCACGTTCAAACGGGAGATGAACGCATATTACCTAAAGGTACAGCATATATTACTGATATCGGGATGGTTGGTGCCTATGATGGAATTTTGGGGATGAAAAGGGAGAGCGTTATTGAGAAATTTATCACTGCTTTGCCTCAAAGGTTTGAAGTAGATGATTATGGGAGAATGCAAATCAACGCTGTTTATATAGATATTGATTTAGATACAGGGAAAGCAAAAAAAATTGAGAGAATTAGAATTGATGATGATCATCTGTTGGACGGATAAAAAAATATAAGTTCGAAATTTTTTGATATTTTGATATTTTTATGTTTTAGAGAAGGAATCTTTTTATTACCTAACGAATATAATTGGTAGTGGTTTCATTTCATCATTCAAGGAGGTTGCAATCCATGGAAGTATTAAAAGTTTCAGCAAAGTCTAGCCCCAATTCTGTTGCAGGTGCATTAGCTGGGGTGCTACGCGAACGTGGTGCCGCTGAAATGCAAGCAATTGGCGCAGGTGCACTTAATCAAGCTGTTAAGGCAGTAGCAATTGCTAGAGGTTTCGTAGCTCCAAGTGGTGTTGACCTTATTTGTATTCCCGCTTTCACAGATATCGTAATTGATGGCGAGGAACGTACGGCAATTAAATTGATTGTTGAGCCTAGATAAACGTAGAGATAGAAGACCTGCTTTCCTATAAAGGGAGGCAGGTTTTTCTCAATTTAGGCATGAAATACATATATAAAGGAGAGATTTTTTTATGGTTATTGATGCTCATACAGATGTTTTATGGAAAATGCTTCTTGATTCCTCCCTTGATTTTTATTTAGATACTAATAAGCTAGCTGTTAATTACCCTAACATGGTTAAAGGCGGTGTTGATGTACAGATTTTTGCAATTTTTGTATCGACTTTTAAAGCATCAAGGTTTGCATATGCTATCCAATCTATCGATGATTTTTATCAGAAAATAATTAAGAAGGCGGATAAAATACAATTGGCTACAACCTACGAACAAATAGTTTCCATACAAAATCAAGGGAAAAAAGTAGCATTGTTATCCTTGGAAGGAGCAGACGCGATAGAGGGAGAGTTAAGTAAGCTTCGAATTTTTTATCGTTTGGGTGTTAGAGCAATGGGTCTAACTTGGAATGAAGCAAATGAGGTAGCAGATGGGATAATGGAAGTAAGAAATGGAGGATTAACTAATTTTGGCTACGATGTGGTTCGTGAAATGAATCGACTTGGGATGATGATTGATGTTTCCCATTTATCGGAGAAAGGTTTTTGGGATGTTATGTCTATAACGACAGCACCCATTATGGCTTCTCACTCTAATACAAAAAAGGTGTATAGCCATCCTAGAAATTTAAATGATGATCAAATAAAAGCAATTATTAACATTGGAGGAGTTATTGGTGTTACCTATGTAAGTGATTTTACTGCTGGAGAAAAAGAGCCTACTATTGATGATTTATTACTCCATATTGAACATATAGCTGAATTAGGTGGAATAAACCATATTGGACTAGGTTCAGATTTTGACGGGGCATTGTCTATACGCGGAATGGAAAACGCAGGGAAAACAGAAAATCTCCTTGAGGCTTTATCAAAAAAGTATACAGATAGTCAAGTAAGAAGAATAGCAAAAGAAAATTGGGAAAACTATTTTAATGCAATATTATGAAATTTCTAACTATTATTAATTTATATAATTCCCTAAAATAAGCTAAATTTTGACGAAATAGTGAGATAATTATACTTGCTTTCACATAACAACTTATTTTATTCATTTTTTTAAAGAACTAAAACAATCTGAATCGTTTATATGTTTGCATTTTTTTTTAAATAGGAATACACTGTAATAGACATAAATATAAAAAAAATAGCACAAACAAAATTAGGGGTAAGGTGACTTATAAGAAGGGGTGGAGATGATGATTAATCAGCTTTCTTGGAAAGTTGGGGGTCAGCA
>JAENYW010000227.1 GCA_016841555.1 Tepidibacillus decaturensis | reverse complement strand
TCAACAGACGAAGTTAAGAAAGCATATCGCAAGCTTGCACGTGAATATCATCCCGATGTGAATAAAGCCTCTGATGCAGAAGCCAAATTCAAGGAAATTAAGGAAGCGTATGATACACTTAGTGACCCTAACATGAAGGCGAGATATGATCAATTTGGGCATGAAGATCCACGCGCTGGTTTTGGAGGGGCAGGCTTTGACGGGGCTGATTTTGGTGATATATTTGATATGTTTTTTGGCGGTGGAGGAAGAAGAAGTCGCAATCCAAACGCACCAAGAAGAGGTGCAGATTTACAATACAGCATGACAATTGAATTTAAAGAAGCTGTCTTTGGTAAAGAAACAGACATTACGATACCTCGGGAAGAAGAATGTGATACCTGTCATGGTACTGGAGCAGAGCCAGGAAGCAAAGTAGAAACATGCTCTGTATGTAAAGGAACGGGACAACAAGAAGTAGTGCAGAATACCCCTTTTGGTCGCGTAGTAAATCGAAGAGTATGTACCGCTTGTCATGGTCAAGGAAAAATTATTAAAGAAAAGTGTCATGTATGTCATGGAACAGGCAAAATGAAAAAGCACAAAAAAATCCATATAAAAATACCTGCAGGTGTAGATGATGGTGCACAATTAAGGGTAAGTGGAGAAGGAGAATTAGGAGCAAATGGAGGACCTGCAGGAGATTTATTTATTGTACTCCGTGTAAAATCCCATGATTTCTTCAAAAGAGATGGGGACAATATATACTGCGAAGTACCTATAACCTTTGTTCAAGCCGCATTAGGAGATGAAATAGAGGTACCAACCTTAGATGGTAAGGTGAAATTAAAAATTCCAGAAGGTACGCAAACTGGAACGAATTTTAGATTAAAGGGAAAAGGTGTTCCGCGTTTAAGATATAGTGGTAGTGGAGACCAGCATGTTAAGGTGGTTATTATTACACCAACGAAAATTTCAGAGGAACAAAAAGGTTTACTTCGTGAATTTGGTCAATTAAGTGGTGACGAAACCCATCATCAACAGAAATCTTTTTTTGAAAGAATGAAGAAAGCATTTATGGGGGAGTAATATGCTTCCCCTTATTTTTTTCTTGAATGATAAGAAAGGTTAACTTTCTTCCATAAGTGATTAAGGGTTTGTATATTCCATGAGGAGCGACTTTTAGGAATCCTTTCTCACCTTATTCTTTAATTAAAGAAAGGCATGGATGACGGAGCACAAATGGAATATACAAACTTTTTGTAGATAGGGGAAATGAGAATGAAATGGTCAGAAATTTCAATTCACACTTCGCATGAAGCGACTGAAGCAATAGCCAATATTCTTCATGAATCTGGTGCAGGTGGAGTAATTATTGAGGACTCCAATACCTTATTACAGGATTGGGAAACACCCTTCGGTGAAATTTATCAGCTTGCTCCTGAAGATTTTCCTGAAGAGGGTGTCATCATAAAGGCTTATTTACCCGTAAATAGCTATCTGATGGAAACAGTAGAGCAAATTAAATTGGCGTTTAACCATTTATTAACCTATGATATTAACCTTGGTGAAGGAAAAGTTAGTCTTTCTGAAGTAGACGAAGAAGATTGGGCGACAAGCTGGAAAAAATATTATAAGCCTGTTCAAATATCGAATAAAATTCTCATTACTCCTACATGGGAAGAAGTAGAACAAAAGGATGATCAAATTGTAATAGCGCTTGATCCTGGGATGGCATTTGGGACAGGAACACATCCTACTACAGTCATGTGTATTCAAGCCTTAGAAAAGGTGATTCAAGGAAATGAAGAAGTGATAGATGTTGGTTGTGGGACGGGAGTATTAAGTATCGCTGCTGCAAAATTAGGTGCCAAACCTATTTTAGCCTTAGATTTGGATGAAGTAGCGGTAGAATCAGCTAGATTAAACATACAATTAAATCATGTGAACAAAAGAATTGATGTGATGCAAAATAATCTGCTGGAGCATATCGATAAAAAACCAGATATTATTGTTGCCAATATTTTGGCTGAGGTGATACTAAGTTTTACTGGTGATGTAGCAAGGATGCTTAAACCAAATGGATTCTTTATTGCTTCAGGAATTATTCAAGCAAAGGAAGATACAGTGAGAGAGGCATTAGAACAGGAAGGTTTCCTAATTGAAGAAACACTTATACAAGAGGATTGGGTAGCGTTTATCGCAAAAAAAGTTTAAGATAGTAGGGATAATCATGCAGAGATATTTTGTTCAACCAGAACAATTTCAAGATGATAAAGTCTTTATTAGCGGAGATGATGTTCATCACATTTCTAGAGTGTTAAGATCAGAGACAGGAGACCAGCTAATCTGTTCTAACGGAAACGGTTTAGATGTTGTTGCTGAAATCATTATAATTGAAGCAGAACAAGTGGTATGTAAAATCATTTCTGAGATTAAGGAAAGCCGAGAATCAAGAGTTCGTCTTATTGTTGCTCAAGCACTACCAAAAGCCGATAAAATGGATCTCATTGTTCAAAAGGGTACAGAAATAGGGGCTTCTGCTTTTATTCCCTTTACTTCTAAAAGAACCATCGTACAATTAGATGCAAAAAAAGAACAAAAAAGAATAGAGCGATGGCAGAAGATTGTTAAAGAAGCAGCCGAACAAGCCCATCGTAGTATCATTCCCAATGTTTTTTCTGTTATGAAATGGGAAGAGCTACTTAAGCACACAAAGGATTATCTTACGCTTATTGCTTATGAACAAGAGACAACTCAAACAATAGCAAAGGTATTAGATCAACATGTGGATGTGGATGCTATCATGCTTATAATAGGTCCAGAAGGCGGCTTTACAGAGGAAGAAATAAAAGAAGCAGAAAAGCATGGAGCAATCGCTATCTCCTTAGGTAAACGAATTTTAAGAACAGAAACAGCTGGTATGGTAGGGGCAGCAAACATATTTTATCATATAGAAGAACTAAGAGGATGAAGGGGGGCTACAAATGGCTACCGTAGCTTTTCATACACTAGGCTGCAAGGTGAATCATTATGAAACAGAAGCCATTTGGCAGCTATTTCAGAAAGGTCATTATCAACGTGTTGATTTTGATCAAAAAGCAGATGTTTATGTCATCAATACATGTACCGTTACCAATACAGGTGATAAAAAAAGTAGACAAACCATTCGCAAAGCGATTAAAAAAAATCCTGATGCAGTGATTGCAGTAACAGGCTGCTATGCACAAACCTCCCCTGCAGAAATATTGGACATTCCTGGTGTAGATATTGTGATTGGAAATCAAGGAAGAGAAAAAATAGTAGCATATGTAGAGGAATTTAGTAAACAAAGAGAACCAATCAACGCAGTGAAGGACATCATGAAGACGAAAGAATTTGAAGAGCTGGATGTTCCACTATTTTCTGATCGGACTAGAGCTTCACTAAAGATACAGGAAGGCTGTAACAATTTCTGTACCTTCTGTATAATACCGTGGGCTAGAGGACTATTACGCAGTAGAAAGCCAGAAAATGTCGTATTCCAAGCGAAACAGCTGGTTGCAGCAGGATATAAGGAGATTGTATTAACTGGGATTCATACTGGAGGCTACGGTGAAGATTTAGAGGATTATAGCTTGGCTAAGCTGCTCTGGGATTTGAATACAATAGAGGGCTTAAAGCGAATAAGAATCAGCTCCATTGAAGCGAGTCAGATTGATGATGAAGTACTAGAGGTATTAAATCAATCAGACAAGGTGGTAAGACATCTTCATATTCCGCTTCAAGCAGGCGATGATGAAGTATTAAAAAGAATGAGAAGAAAATATACAACAGAGGAATTTAAACAAAAAGTAATGGAAATAAGAAAAGCATTACTAGATGTAGCAATTACAACGGATGTTATCGTTGGCTTTCCTGGAGAAACCGATGAACAATTTATGAATGGCTATCGATTGATGGAGGAGCTTCAATTTGCTAAAATGCATGTCTTCCCTTATTCGAAGCGTACAGGAACGCCAGCAGCAAAAATGGAGGATCAAGTACCTGAGGATATAAAGCATCAACGGGTTCAGAAGCTGATCGACTTATCAAATCGTCTAGCCATAAACTATGGAGGACAATTCATCGGAAAGGAATTAGAAGTAATTACAGAGAGAGAATTCAAAGATACCGATGAACAAGGTTTGTTAACAGGATACTCAGACAATTATATACAAGTAGTGTTTGAAGGTACCGAGGACCTGATTGGCAAGATATGCAGTATTACTGTGGATAAAGTAGGTTCTGAATATAGCTATGGGAAAATAACCTCTCTCATAACCGTATAAAAAAGTCACATTTTGTGGCTTTTTATTTATATAGATATTGATATATTTCTCGACTTATGGGAAACTATAACATGACAAAACCTTTCTTGTCTGACATCTAACATCTTAATAAGGAATGAATTTATGCGTTAAAGCTAGATTTAGGATATTGACATTTATAGGAGGAATGAATCTATGAACAAGCAAGAGCTAGCAAAAATGATTGACCACACCCAGCTTAAACCAGAAACAACAGAAGAGATGATTGATACGCTATGTCAAGAGGCAGCGGAAAACAATTTTGCATCTGTATGTATCAATCCTACGTGGGTGAAAAAATCCTACCAGCACCTTAAGGATACAGATGTAAAGGTTTGTACAGTGATTGGTTTTCCTTTAGGAGCCACACCAAAGGAAGTAAAAGCATTTGAAACGATCAACAGCATTGAAAATGGTGCTACAGAAGTAGATATGGTAATCAATGTTGGTGCCTTAAAGTCTAAGCAATATGATGTAGTAGAAGCGGATATTCAAGCAGTTGTTGATGCTGCGAAAGGAAAAGCGTTGGTTAAGGTAATTCTTGAAACTGGCTTATTAACCGATGAAGAAAAGATCAAAGCTTGCGAGTTTAGTAAAAAGGCAGGAGCAGACTTTGTAAAAACCTCTACAGGCTTTGGCAATGGCGGTGCTACCTATGAGGATATTAAATTGATGAGAGAAACCGTTGGTCCAGAAATGGGTGTAAAAGCTTCTGGTGGTGTTAGAGACTATGAAACAGCAATGAAAATGATTGAAGCTGGCGCTACTCGAATTGGTGCAAGCTCTGGAATTGCCATCATTAATGGGCTAGTAGGGGAAAGTGATTATTAAGCTTGTAGATAAAGCCCAATTTCTGCGTTGATCCTCCAACTAGGACTCTTACGTATTT
>JAENYW010000226.1 GCA_016841555.1 Tepidibacillus decaturensis | reverse complement strand
AAAAATGCGATTTACCTCTCTAAAAGAAAAAAAAACAACCAAAGTTAGGTAATTCCCCTCTTTTCATTGATTTGATTTAATGTTTTTACCATTAAGGAATCCATGTTATTGTCTATATTTAAGTAAGTTGCTATCAGATCTGCTTGTTCTTCGACTTCAAGCTTTAATAGATCGATTCCTGTTTTGGTTTCGTATTCTACAAGCCTTGTTCTGAAATTTGTTAGTGTATTGATTGAGATCGGTTGTTTCTCATAACTGGTTGTTCTTAGGGCGTATTGATATCGTACATCAAAGTATAGAGAACCGATTAATTCTTCATCGGATAATTGAAATAATGCTTTCAATAGGAAAAGTCCTATGATTATATTTACTGGTGTATTGGGTCTTGTCGCTATATTGTCACTGTATAATACAGAAAACCGCTCTTCATTGATGGATGGAAATATATGTGTTTGAAAGGGCTCTGCCCAGCTATTTATTAATATATTTTTCGAATATTTCGGCATTGTTTGTAATGGATCATCAAAGTTGATTTGTTGAGAGATATTTTTAAGAAACATGAATATGACCGCCTTTTTTGCTGTTTTTCTTACTATATATTATATCAAAATTATACTATTAAAGGTAGTAATTTCATGCTTTTTGTGGGACAATCATATAGATGTATTGTTACCACCTCTAACAATACAACCACTCGTTAAAATGCTATTAACCATGGCATTATGAAAAATATAGAAGGTGGAACAGTTAAGAGTTCGGCAGTTAAAAAGAATGAAGATTATTTTATACAAGTGGAAGACGATGGGGTTGGAATGTCTGAACAGAAAATCTTTGATATGTTATATAGCGATAAAGAAATGAAGAGTGTTGCATTGAAAAATATCAATAGAAGGCTGAGCGTCTATTTAGAACGGAACTGACTATTGAAAGTAAGCTAGGTGTAGGAACAAAAATAATACTTCATATACCTGCTAAAAAAGAAAAAAGGATGCAGGAAAAAGGTAGGATAAAAATTTCGACTTTCTCATCGGTATGAAAAAACAGTAGGTAAGGTCCTACTGTTTTTGTTTTCCTTTTTTAATTTCTTGTTATGACTGTTTTGATTTTGTTATGGATAGCTTCAATTTGTTTATTTCTCTGATTCTTCCATTAAAGTAGCCCAAACATCTTCGTAATTTTCCTTTTCTTTTACATAATTTTTAATCGTGTAATATAAATCGTCGGGGGCCCTTAACCCGAATAGGGTTTGAACCAATTCACCATCAACAAATAGTTTGAAAGATGGTGCAGAAGATACTTGATACTTCTCCACAATTTTAGGAGAATAATCAACAGAACATTTAAAGGCAGGAAAATCGGGCAGTTGAGGAATTACTTTTTCTAAATAATCTTCAGCAATTTTGCATTTTCCACAAAATTGCGTAGAAAAAAGAACTAGGACGAAACCATCCTTTTTATCTATTTCCTGCATAATTGTATTTTCGTCTGTTATTTTCATTTTTTTATCACCTCAATAAAAATCTCACTAAAATATCATACCGAAGCTTTATATAAAAAGCAATCCTTCTTTTGTTATAAAAGACTGGGAAAATCATGCTCCTGCATTTCCTTCGTTATATTGTATAATGAATATAGAATATTTAAGAAAAGTAAATAGTCTCTTACATAGGTTTATCAGTTAGATATGAAATAGAAAGGTGGAATAGGGTATGATTAATTGGATAAAAGAGGTAGAACAAAGGAAAGAAGCGTTATTAAAAGATACACAAGCATTCTTACAAATTAAAAGTGTCTTTGATTCAGCAACAAAAGGGGGAGATGCTCCTTTTGGTCAAGGAATAAGAGAGGCGCTGGGGTTTGCTCTGGATAAGTCGAAGGCATTTGGTTTAGAAATAAAGAATGTTGATGGGTATGCTGGTCATGGGGAAATTGGTCACGGGAATGACATAATAGGTGTTTTATGCCATGTTGATGTGGTGCCAGAGGGAGATGGGTGGACAAGCCCACCCTATGCAGCAGAAATTCGCGATGATAAAATTTTTGCTAGAGGAGCCATTGATGATAAGGGGCCTACAATGGCAGCTATCTATGCCTTAAGAATCATTAATGAGCTTAATCTACCATTAAGTAAAAGAGTAAGGATTATTTTTGGAACAGATGAGGAATCAGGTTGGGGTGGAATTGATTATTATTTAAAAAAAGAAGAAATGCCAAGTATAGGATTTGCTCCTGATGCGAATTTTCCTATTATTATCACAGAAAAAGGGATAGCGACGATATCTTTACAGGGAAGAATAGAGAAAGAACAGAAGGAAATGAATAAAGCAAAGGTAACAACTTTTTTATCAGGAAATCGTACCAATATGGTTCCAGAGAATGCAATGGCTACAATAGCAGGAGATAGAATGCTCCTTGATAACATTCAAAAGGATTTCGAAGCCTTTTTAGAAGGGTATGATTATCAAGGTGAGATGAAAGTAATTAATGGTCAGTTAGAGTTAAAGCTAGAGGGACTTTCTGCTCATGCAATGGAACCGTTTGAAGGAGTAAATGCAGGGTTAGAGCTTATTCATTTTCTTCTATCTACTGAAGAATGGTTAACTATTGATCAATGGATGTTATGGGCAGATCAACATTTATATCATGATTATTATGGCGAAAAGCTAGGTATTCAATATGAGGATAACGCCTCTGGACCATTGACGATTAATCCTGGTATTTTTCATATAGAGGATGGAAACATAACGATAAAAATAAATATTCGTTATCCAATTACGAATGATATGGAAAAAATGACGTACATGGTTAGAGAGAAAGCAAATACTATCGGATGTAATAGCATTTTAGAAACGAATAAAGCACCTCATCATGTAGATAAGGAGCACGTTTTAGTGCAAACACTAAAACGTGTATATGAAGAGCAAACGGGTCAAGAAGCAGAGTTACTTTCTATAGGAGGAGGAACATATGCTAGGGCTTTAGATACTGGTGTAGCATTCGGTCCTTTATTTCCTGGTAGAGTTGAAACAGCCCATCAAAGGGATGAACATATCGATATAGAGGATTTATTAAAAGCGACAGCAATTTATGCACAGGCAATTTATGAGTTAGCGAAGTAATCTCGTTCAGCTAAAGCTGGATATCAGTGAATCAGATGGAAAAGGAGATATAGAAATGGATATAGTTATTCCAACTTTAACGTTAATAGTAGGGATTATAATTGGATTTATCGTTGGTGTACACTACTTAAAAAGAAAAATGACAAATATGACAATGGATGAAAATCAAATGAAACAAATGGCTAAGCAGATGGGAATGAATCTAAATCAGAAGCAAATAAATCAGATGAATAGAATGATGAGAAATAGAAACCAAAAATAAAAATAATGAATATATGAATAGATTGTGAAAAATCATTCATATATATAGGCAAAGCCATTGAAGGCTGATAAAATAATAATGAAGACCTTTAGTAGGAGGAAAACGTGTGTTCAAAAAGAAAACAACCCTAGAAGAAACACAATCAAAGCAAGCTAACTGGAATCACCAAAATGTTATAATAAATATAACAGAAGAGCAAATTAAGCAAAAGCTATTGATGCTGGGTATCACAGAGGAAACGTTGCAAATCATGAGGGAACAAAAACCTCTATTTGAAAAGCATGTGGATGAAGTAGTAGGAAAATTTTATGAGAAAATATCTACTGTTCCTCATTTGATGAATATTATTAAGCACCATAGCAGCATCGAACGATTAATACAGACACAAAAATATTATTTTTTAAGTCTAACTGATGGTGTAATCGATGATCAGTATATTAGTAATCGTCAAAAAATTGGCAGAGTTCACGATCGTATTAAGCTCACTTCTGAATGGTTCTTTGGAGCGTATCAAGTATTTTATAAGCAAGTTTTTCCATTGCTTACAAAGAAATATGAAGGTGACCTTCGTCTATCTGATGTTTTATTAGCTTTTACAAGAGTGACTACCTTTGATATGCAGCTAGTGGAGGAAACATATTTAGAAGCATATACATCAAAAATGCTTAAATTTGATGAGATTAAGCAATTAGAGGGTAAACTTCTTCACTTAAGTGAACTTCTTGTAGAAAATGCGGAACAAAGTTCTTCCTCCGTACAGAATATGTATGCAAGCACTGAAGAGGTGAATGCTGCCACAGATATAGCAAATTCCCATGCTGAAAATGTACAGCAAAAAGCAAAGGAAAGTGAGCAAGTTGTTTTAGAAACGATTGATCAAATCCGTGATATAGAGAATCAAATGAAGCAATTACAAAAAAGTACAGAAAGTATTACAGAGACGTCGATAAAAGTTGGAGAGATTTTAACTTTAATTCAAGGGATTGCAAAGCAAACGAATATCTTAGCTTTAAATGCTTCTATTGAAGCAGCAAGAGCAGGAGAGCATGGAAAAGGCTTTGCTGTTGTAGCTGATGAAGTGAAGAAATTGGCGCAAAACACGCAAAAAGCAATAGAGGAAATTAATAATCTCATGGTTCAAACTGATATTGCTGTAAAAGATATGTATCAGGTTGTTAGCCAAACGAATGTCTCAGTAGATAAAGGAAGTCAATATACGGAGCATTTAAAAATTGAGTTAGAAATGATGATGGAAGGAATTTCGAATAATCTTCAACAGGTAATGACGGTTACACAGCAAATTAATCATCTATCAGGAATGTCAGAACAAATCGCTAAATCAAGTCAGGAAATAGCGGAAATGTCTGAAAAGCTACATCATATTGGAGAAGACTTATCCAAAAAAATTGGTGATGAGTGACTAATCTAATGATATCTATATCTTCTCTCTTTTCCCTAACAAAAGCTAGGGATTTTTTTTTTGCCTTTTTTAATTTATATAGGTTTGGAAATAATAATTATTATGCTTATACGTTTTGTAATATACGGTCTGTCGGGTTTAGTGATGGAGGTTTTTTGGACAGGAATAGGAGCTTTTTTTAATGGAAATATCGCACTAACAGGACACACATATTTATGGATGCTTTTTATTTATGGGCTGGCTGTTTTTTTAGAGCCTATGCATGACAGTATAAGAGAAAAGCATCTTATTCTAAGGGGGATCGTTTGGATTTTTCTTATTTATACGATTGAATTCCTATCAGGCTTTCTTTTACAGGTCTTAATTGGATATTGTCCATGGGATTATCGGACGGTAACAAATCTTACCTTTTGGGGCTTTATC
>JAENYW010000225.1 GCA_016841555.1 Tepidibacillus decaturensis | reverse complement strand
AACTGCTTTGTTAAGTAATCCAACCATCACTAGTGATGAAATTTCAGCTGGCTTATTAAACCAAGAACAATATGCAGTACCAATGCCTAATATTACACAAATGCCTTCTGGATGGGGAACAATGGCTTCAGCTTTAACAATCATTTGGAATGATGACACAGATCCTAAACAAGCATTAGATGCAGCAGTTAAACAAATTGTAGATGCAAGTGCAACGCAAGAATCAAATAAATAATTGAAGAAATAAAATTAAGGAGTCAATGTCTCATTATCTGAGCATTGACTCTTCTTCCATACTAGTCTAATAGAAAGGTGGCGAGCAACAGTGAATGAGCAATCTGATATAGCTGCCATGAATTACACAAAAAAATATGCATTTATCGGTGCATTCCTATCTACTTTATTTATGGGCTTAGGTCAGCTCTATCATCGTCAATACGTCAAAGGAGTATTGTATTTTTTATTAGAGGTATACGTACTGGTGTTCTGGACGAATCCTTTTATGTACGCCATGTGGGGTTTTATTACACTTGGAGAAACTCCGCAGAAGAGACTGCGAGGTAAAATAGTAGAACAGGGAGATCATTCTATCTTTTTAATGATTGAAGGAATTATTTTTCTATTACTATTTATCATATTCTTATTTGTTTACTATTCCAATATTCGAGATGCCTATAAAACGGGAAGATTGCGTGAAAAAGGTAAAGTAGTTTCTACGTTTAAGAAAACCTTACATAATGTTTGGGAAAACGGGTATGCATATCTATTACTAACACCATCAATCATATTTACAATATTCTTAACAGTATTACCATTATTATTTGGAATACTACTTGCCTTTACTAATTATTCAGGACCCTATCATTTACCACCGAAATCGTTAGTGGATTGGGTTGGATTTAAAACATTTATCGACCTCTTTCATTTAAAAACGTGGAGTAAGACCTTTTATGGTGTATTAACCTGGAATGCGATATGGGCTGTTGTCGCTACTGTTTCCACTTATTTTATGGGATTAATCTATGCAGTGATCATTAATCATAAAAAAATTAAATTAAAGCGTTTTTGGAGAAGTATCTATATTTTGCCTTGGGCAATGCCTGCATTTATTTCTTTACTGGCTTTCCGTAATATTTTTAACGGAGAATTCGGCCCCTTAAATCAATATCTTCAGGCGGTTGGTTTAGAAGGGATTCCTTGGTTATCTGATCCCTTTTGGGCGCGTTTTGCATTGATTGTTGTCAATCTATGGCTAGGCTTTCCCTATTGGATGGCACTTATGTCAGGTGTTTTGACAGGTATTGATAAAGAGATGTACGAAGCAGCCGATGTCGATGGTGCATCTGCTTCCCAAAAGTTTTGGAAGCTAACGGTACCTATGGTTTTATTTGCAACAGCTCCATTACTTATTATGTCCTTTGCTCATAATTTCAACAACTTTAATGTTGTCTATTTTCTTACGCAAGGGAAACCAGTAAATGTTGAATACAGCTATGCAGGATCTACAGACATCTTAATTAGCTGGATTTATAAAATGACCCTTGAACAAAATCAATTTAACATGGCAGCAGCTGTTTCAATTTTAGTTTTTGTTATTGTTGCACCTATATCAATATGGAACTTCAGCAGAACGAAAGCCTTTAAGGAAGAGGATATGATACAATGACGAAAAATCAGAGTAATCGGCCAAATGTCACTTTATCAATGGGTGTGAAAACAAAGGAGACTATTACGTTAGTTTTGATATATATGCTATTAATTGCTACTGCAATTTTTGCATTATATCCAATTGCATTAGTACTTATTGGGTCATTAAATCCAGGTGATACGCTATTAAGCACAACCTTTTTTCCGAAAAATATGACCCTAAAGCATTATACCTATTTATGGAATGAGACTGAATTTTTTACCTGGTATAAAAATACTTTAAAAATAGCTACTGCCAATATGATTATATCTACCTTTCTTGTCATAACAGCAGCTTATGCCTTTTCAAGATTTCGTTTTCCAGGACGTCGTTATGGGTTGATGTCGATGCTTATATTGCAAATGTTTCCTGGTTTTATGGGGATGATTGCCATATATATTTTGCTATTGCAAATCGGGCTATTAGATAATCATTGGGGATTAATTCTAGTATATGCTGGTGGTTCTATTCCTTTTGGTACATGGCTTGTAAAGGGATATTTTGATGGTTTACCTAGAAGCCTTGAAGAGGCAGCAAAAATTGATGGGGCTTCGCATACAACAGTTTTCTTTAAAATTATGATGCCTTTGTCTTATCCAATATTAACATTTGTTGCCTTAACCAATTTTATTGGTCCATGGATGGATTTTATTTTTGCAAGATTAATTCTGCGTTCCAATGAAAACAAAACACTGGCAATTGGTTTATTCGAAATGGTAACTGGTATAGATAAAACAAAATTCACCACATTTGCTGCTGGTGCTGTGCTTGTTGCTGTACCAATTACACTGTTATTTATATTCCTGCAAAAATATTTGATTGAAGGGTTAAAGGCAGGAGCTAATAAAGGATAATAAAATATGAAATAATCGTGTTCATTATTGAACACGATTATTTATATATTGGAGTAGAGCAAATAAAAGATTAAAGGAGCTTATGGATGATGTCTGTTCGATATAAAGTATTTTGGGCTATCTCCATCATTTTTTCTGTTGTTGTCATTGGTTTATCGACTTTGATACTTTGGGTAGGGATGAATAACCAAGGATTGATTTCGAACGATACGAATGGTATCAAACCACAGGAAGAGTGGAGTAATAACTGGCCGAATGTTGTTTTCTATGAAGTATTTGTTAGAGCGTATAATGATTCTGATGGAGATGGAATTGGGGATATTAACGGATTAACGGAGAAATTAGATTACTTACAGGAGCTTGGGATAGAAGGGATATGGTTGATGCCGATTAATCCTTCTCCAAGCTATCATCAATATGATGTAACAGATTATTATGGGATAGATTCCGATTATGGAACAATGGAGGATTTTAAACACTTTTTAGAGGAAGCACATGATCGAAACATAAAAGTCATCATTGATTTGGTAGTGAATCACACAAGCAGTGAGCATCCATGGTTTCAAGCCGCATTAGCATCTAAAGACGATCCTAAACGAGATTGGTATATTTTTGCTGATAAAGATACGAAGCTTACGGAAAGAGGAGAATGGGGGCAACAGGTTTGGCATGGATATAGAGATAATAAATATTACGGCTTATTCTGGGAAGGTATGCCCGATTTGAATTTCGACAATCCAGAGGTCCGAGCTGAAATGATCAATATAGGTACATATTGGCTAAATGAAATAGGGGTAGATGGATTCCGTTTAGATGCGGCTAAGCACATCTACAAGGATAAAGAGAAAGAAAAAAATATAGTCTGGTGGCAAGAATTTCGTCAGACAATGCAACAGGTGAAGGAAGATGTATTTTTAGTGGGAGAAGTATGGACGTCAGCAGCTGAAATCGCTCCTTATATGAATGATGGATTAAATTCTACCTTTAACTTTGATTTATCTAGCAAGATAATCACCTCAGTGAAGGATGAGCAGGATAATGGGCTTGGCACCTTCCTTACTCGTACAAGAAAGTATTATGCCACTATGTCAAAGGATTATGTGGATTCTATCATGCTGACTAATCATGATATGGATCGGGTAATGAGTCAGCTGCAAGGAGATGTGAATCATGCTAAAATGGCTGCTTCTCTATTGTTAACCTTACCTGGAAATCCGTTTATCTATTATGGTGAAGAAATCGGAATGCAAGGAATAAAGCCAGATGAATATATTCGCGAGCCGATGAGATGGTATATTAAACCAGAAGGAACATCACAGACCACATGGGAGCGTTCAAGATATAATCGTGGAGCAAACGCACCAACCGTTGAAGCACAAATCGATGATGTAGATTCCCTATATAACCATTATAAGAAGCTTATTCATCTCCGTCGTTCCCAGCCTGCTTTGATACTAGGTGAAATTGAACAATCAAAAATAAAGGCACCTGGAATTGTAATATTTGAGCGAATATACGAACACCAATCTCTTTTAGTGATACATAATATAACTGGAGAAATTAGAAACCTTTCTCTTGGAGAAGAAAGTCAGTATAATCAGTTTCTATTCAGCTCAGATTCTTCTTCACAGGTGATAAATAAAGAAAATCAAGTGGAGGTGATACTGAGCCCGTATAGCTCTGTCATTTTAACAGTAGAAAAATAATTTAAGGATGTTGAAAGGGGATTATTAATGATGTTTTTTAAATGGGGAAAAAAATCACTTATCCTAATTTTGACCTTTGTATTAGTTTTATCAGGAACATTTTTAACCGCTAGTAAAACAGAAGCGCTAACAGCTTCTAATGCTTTAGGACCGATTACACCTAAGGATACTGTTTATCAAATCATTACAGACAGGTTTTATGATGGAGATACCTCCAATAACGTTCCAACCGGCTTTGATTCTACATTATTTGATGATAGCAATAGTGATGGAATTGGTGATGGTTCTGATTTAAAATTGTATCAAGGTGGAGACTGGCAGGGGATTATTGACAAAATTCCATATCTAAAAAATATGGGAATTACAGCTGTGTGGATTTCAGCACCTTATGAAAATAGAGATACCGTTATTGAAGACTATCAAGCTGGTGGAGGAACAGATAGATGGACCAGCTTTCACGGGTATCATGTTAGCAACTACTTTGCAACAAATAAGCACTTTGGAGAAATGCAGGATTTCATTGCATTAAGGGATGAACTGCATAATAATGGAATTAAGCTAGTTATTGATTTTGTTTCTAATCATACAAGTCGTTGGCAAAATCCAAAGGATAATTATTCTCCAGAAGACGGTAAACTATATGAGGCTGATAAGGATGCTTATGGTAACTATGTATTTGATTCCAATGGCAATCCTGTTGATTACAATAGTGACGGTAAATTAGAAAATTTATTAGCAGATCCTCATAATGATGTAAACGGTTTCTTCCATGGACTAGGAGATCGAGCTGGGGATTCAACTACATTTGGTTTCCGTCATAAAGAGCTTGGCTCTTTGGCAGACTTTTCACAAGAAAATTCTTTAGTCGTTGAACATTTAGAAAAAGCAGCGAAATTTTGGAAAGCTAAAGGAATTGATGGCTTACGTCATGATGCTACTCTTCATATGAACCCAGCCTTTGTAAAAGGATTTAAAGATACCATTG
>JAENYW010000224.1 GCA_016841555.1 Tepidibacillus decaturensis | reverse complement strand
TTATCAAAACCTCTTCAAAGGTCCCTTCATCATCAGGATAATAATGTAAATAGAACGTATTTGTTTTTCCTGGAACAGCAGCTTCAGGATCCATTAATGTCTCCAAGTAACCTCCATCAGCTTTCTCAAACCCCTGATTATCGATATTGGCATAGTAGTCAATCAGTACCATTCCATCTGTGGGACGACTTGCATCTAAATCAATGACACTTTGTGGTACAAAGATTTCTAAGACTAAATATGGTTGCCCAGTATCTTCAGTATTCTTCACAACAATACTAACAATCTTAGGTGCTTCTATTGATGTCGGTACACCCTCTGGAAGAGCAAGTGCACTAATAGGTAATATCGCCAATAATAATGCTAAAGTTAATAAAAAAGGTAAAAATTTCTTTTTCATAATAATTTGCCTCCTAAAAATATTATTTAGTAATCCTATACTTACCAATTATAGAGCGTAAAAAGCATTGTTCAGACTGATGATGACGATGATAATCATAGTACAATACTTCCAGCAAAGCTTGTAATTAGTAACAGAAATCCCTGGCTAGCATGAAATCTACCATAAGTGGAGTCTGTTTTTACTGGAATCGGATATCCGAAAGGATTTGTTCATAATCCGCCGATAGCGAATCAAACGCATCTACTGGTCCCCCAAAGGTAATTACAGAAGCTTTCCCCCCCACCAAAAGATATACGTACTTATATTTCATTTGCATGCCACTTACCTTGCATGTGAATATGAAACTTCTAGCATCTTTTCCGTCAACCGTTATGGTTTCGGCCTCTCCTTCGTATTCGACATCATCAAATGCGTTCTCAAAAGCTTTTTTTGCCTCTGTGATTACGTCGTCTAGAGTCTTACCCTGAAATTTTTCTTCCTTGACCATAAAGCTAACCATGTTTTTCAAATATTGAACTGGCAGAACAGTGCCTGCTACTGGTTCCCAGCCAGAGGGAGGTTCTATCATAATGCTGACTCCTTCCTGCTGCACTTCAGGTTGCTGTGGTGTTGTCGGCGTTCCTTGAGAAATCGGCGTATTGTTGCTCTGCGACTGATCGGAAGTCTTCGAACTTTGTGCCGAGCAGGAGCACAGCATGATGGTAATAATTATCCCAAGGCTTACTAAAAGAAATTGCTTCATCGTTTATTCCCCCCTATTCTTTCGTAGATTTTCCATTTCATTTGTTGCTCCATCGATATCCCCATAATTGATGATCAGCTCTGCACATGAATTTACATGAAGTTTTCTGTAAACGGATGTTTAATAGGTATTAACAGTAGAATAGCTCATCCCAAGTTGCTTGGCAGTTTCCTTAATGGTGTAGCAACCGAGCAAAAACAGATATGTATCTCTTTCTCGCGGCTTAAGAGTTTCCAAAAGTCTTAACTTTTCTTCATTGCTTATACCAAGCTTTTTCTCGTATGTGAGATTAACATCAACATTTGGAACAATCGTTTCCATTGTGGATATTTCATCTGTACCTGGACTGGATGTTGACTTTGAGAAAAGGTTTTTTTATCTACCAATCACTCCAATCTGAGCTCCTCCTTCCCTCAATCTCGTCAGACACTTCTATATTCATATGAAAGATTTTAATTGTCTATTCAGTAGTTTAAATGATATACGAAAAAAACCACCTCATTAGAACTAATGAGGTGGTTTTTTTGTTGTAAAATCTCTATTTCTCTATATAGTCCTGCATGTTCAAAAACAACTCTGCACGGCTATTGATATTCAGCTTACGGTATATAGATGTACAGTAGGTGTTGATGGTGGCATATGCTTTGGACTGCACACTGGCAATCTGCCGAAGGGTGTACCCATCTAGAAGCAACCTGCAAACTTCAATTTCAGCAGGTGTTAATTTATAATCCTTAAGCTTTGCTTCCAAACGTGAATGCTTTGTAACATCAACACGATAACTATCATCAATCCATTCCCCAGAGTAGAAAATGTGTATAAAGAAAGGAGAAAGTATAAAAAAGATCATTACAATAAAAATGGCACCAAGAGCCAAATATATTGGAGGAGCTACTATCTCACTGTAATTAAACATTTCCAGAACAATGAAAGAAATGAGGTAGTATAGGGCGGATAGGATAATGCCCACCCTGTAAAATGTGATGCTTTGAAACTTTTTTGTCATAAACCCGGCAAGATAATAAATGTTAACAAAGCCAATAGCGTAAGAGCTCCCGAAACATACAGCAGAGGCTAGCCCAGCTATACGATACTGGAGACTAAGGATATTCACAACAAATCCAATGGTCAACAAGGAAAAAGAAATATGAAGCATATAATATATATTGATTGAGAAGAGCTTTTGCAAAAGGATAATAATCGCAATTCCAATCAAGCTACCCCAAAAATAGTAGCTTTCAATTTGATTTTTTGATATGGCTTCAATTTGCTGCAAGGTAGCCGGGGCGATAACTTCATTAAGAGCAAGCACCATAAAGACCAAAGGCATTAAGTAATAGGCTTTTGTCGGTACTTTTATTTTAGACAATGTAGGAATTTCGTCGATGTTGTATTTAAAAAAATAGGAGAAGAAAGCCAGAATAAGGATAATAGAGGAAATTATCACACTAGGTAAATGAACACCAAAGTATACTTGATCCAAGGTAGGTTTAAAAAACATTATTACTTTTGGAATCAATACCGCTAATACCATGGAGTAGAATTTTTCTGAATTATTGAGTACCATAAAAAACGTATAAACGTTTGAGGCAAAAATATGCCCGATGCAAGCGGAAGCAATCAGCATGAGTGCTTTTGAAACTAAGCCTATGCCTGTAAACGGTATCAGAATCAAAGAGATAAGTACTACTATAACACTGTAAAAAGTCTTGGGAACGAATTTCTTTCCATCAAATAAAACAGGAATCATAGCACCAGAAAGCAACCAAATATAGTAGTAAATCGGTGAATTACCAACGTTATCATTATATAATCTGCTTTCAAACTTAAATCCACCCATCGGTAAAAAATAGGAATAAAGCAATATAAAAACGGCAATCCAACCAACAAAATATGGCAAATTTTTCTTAGATATCGCCTTTATACTTAGCGTTTCAGCTGACCGAAAGAAATTCTGAAAAGATTTCTTTACATTGAATACATGTAACTGCATTGAACATTCACCGCCTATTCTTAGACCAACCTTATACCATACAATATTGTTACTCGCGTTATGGTAATGCTCTTTATGTTATATAATGTAAAGAAAACCAGTTATCAATATTATATTACGTTCAAGTGTAATATGTAAGCTGAAACTTAAAAAAAATAAGACACAGGATACATACCGTATTCTGTGTCTCAATAGACAAGGAATAGTAAAGCTTTTCTATCTAAAAAATCGAAAAAGATACAAAACTACTGATAATAATATACTTAGCAAAATACTTGTCATGATCGGAAAGTGAAAGGTAAAATTTTCTTTTCTAACTACAATATCTCCAGGCAATCGGCCCAAGGTTAAAAAACGAGCTCCTAGCTGCCATATAACACCAATAATAATCAAGATTACTCCAATACTAATTATCAGTTTAGGTATCGGATTCATCAGGCTTACTCCTTCCTAAATGGGCATAAGCAGCAAATGTAGCCATCCTCCCCCTAGGTGTACGCTGTAAAAAACCTATCTGTAATAAGTATGGCTCATAGACATCTTCAATCGTGTGGGATTCCTCCCCTATAGAAGCCGCTAATGTATCTAATCCTACTGGACCACCTTGATATTTATCTATGATTGTTTCTAATAGCCTATGGTCAATTTGATCCAAGCCTAAGCGATCCACTTGTATTTGTTCTAATGAAGTTCTTGCTACTTCTTCCGTAATAATACCATCTCCGATTACTTGTGCAAAATCTCGAACTCTTTTGAGCAGACGGTTCGCTACCCTTGGGGTTCCTCTTGATCGCAAAGCGATCTCTCTAGCCGCATCCCCCATAATGTTCACTTCAAATAAATCAGCCGCTCGAAGCACAATATGGGTTAACTCTTCTTCTGTATAATATTCTAAACGATTAAGCACACCAAATCGATCCCGAAGTGGCGAAGATAGTAAGCCTGCTCTTGTTGTTGCTCCAATTAAAGTGAACTTCGGAAGATCTAAACGAACAGAACGAGCACTCGGTCCTTTTCCTATAATAATATCTAACGCAAAATCCTCCATTGCAGGATAGAGTACCTCTTCGACAGTCCGATGCAGTCGATGAATTTCATCAATAAATAGTACATCTCCCTCTTGAAGATTGGTCAAAATAGCTGCTAAATCACCAGGACGTTCAATAGCTGGTCCAGAAGTAGTGCGAATCCCCACTTCCATTTCATTTGCTATAATGTTGGATAATGTCGTTTTTCCTAGTCCAGGAGGTCCATAAAGCAACACATGGTCTAATGCCTCTTTCCTCATTTTTGCCGCTTCGATAAATACCTTTAGGTTTTCTTTCACTCGTGACTGTCCAATGTATTCAGATAAAAATCGTGGACGAAGACTAAATTCTACCGTTTGATCCTCAGATAACAGCTGAGAAGAAATGATCCGATCCTCCATCTTGTCTTCCTCCTATTCCTTCATCAATATTTGCAATGCCTTTTTAATTAATATATCGATAGATTCTCCTTGATCAATGGCACCAGTTAAATGATAAATTGCCCTCTGCACTTCTTGATCATGGTAACCTAAGGCTTTTAATGCTTCTTGTAAATCTGCATCCTTTCCTTTATCCATATGAGAGGTTGCATATGCTTCTATTTTATCAGAGGTTGTATCTTTGAAGGTGAACTCTTTCAATTTATCTTTCAGATCAAGTATAATTCGCTGTGCTGTCTTTTTCCCTACTCCAGGTAGCTTAGTTAATGTTCTTTCATCTTCTCTAACAATCGCCTGTATCACTTGTTTGGGTTCCACCTGAGCAAGCATGGATAAAGCAACCTTTGGTCCTATTCCAGATACACTTAAAAATAAGCGGAATAAATTACGTTCCTCCTTTGTTTTAAAGCCGAATAGTCCCATCCAATCCTCTCTCATATGATGGTGGGTATACACAAAAAGAGGCTGATCTAAAAAAACACTATATTGTATTGGATTAGGTACAAAAACCTGATACCCCATGCCATTCACCTGAAGGATAATGGAATCCTCTTCTATGGAATATAAAGTAGCTTGTAAAAATTCAATCATTTTCCCTTCTCCTTATCCAGTAAACTTGTCATTTTTGCTGAATGCGCGTGACAGATAGCTACGG
>JAENYW010000223.1 GCA_016841555.1 Tepidibacillus decaturensis | reverse complement strand
AGAGTGACTTTTTTTCTATTTATCATCATCCATTTTCAATACTGCCATAAAGGCTTCTTGAGGAACCTCAACTGTTCCTACTGATTTCATTCGTTTTTTCCCTTCCTTTTGCTTTTCTAAAAGCTTTCTTTTTCGGGAAATGTCACCACCGTAGCATTTAGCCAATACATTTTTTCTCATCGCACTAATGGATTCTCGTGCAATAATTTTATTGCCTATTGCTGCTTGAATTGGCACTTCAAACATCTGCCTTGGAATCAACTTTTTTAGCTTTTCGGCGATTTGTCTACCACGGTAATGTGCATTATTGGTATGACTGATAAAGGATAAAGCGTCTACTTTTTCTCCATTTAGAAGAATATCAATTTTCACTAATTTTGAGGATTTATAGCCAATAACCTCGTAGTCAAAGGATGCATACCCTTTTGTACTCGATTTTAGTTGATCAAAAAAATCGTATACAATTTCAGATAGAGGCATGTCATAAATTAAAGATACACGGTTTGTATCCAAATACTGCATATCTTTAAATTCTCCACGTTTACCTTGGCATATCTCCATCACATTTCCTACAAAATCATTTGGAACCATGATACTTGCTTTTACATAGGGTTCTTCAATGAGATTGATTTTCCCTGGCTCCGGTAAATTCGTTGGATTATCTATTACTAATTCTTCTTCGTTCGTTAAGGTAACTTTATAAATAACACTTGGTGCCGTCGTAATTAATCCGATGCCAAACTCACGTTCAATTCGCTCTTGAATAATTTCCATGTGCAAAAGCCCTAAAAAGCCAGCTCGAAATCCAAAGCCTAATGCTTGGGAGGTTTCTGGTTCATATTTCAATGCAGCATCATTTAATTCAAGCTTTTCTAATGCTTCCTTTAAATCATCATAATCCTGTGTCTCAATAGGATATAACCCACAGTAGACCATCGGATTAACCTTACGATAGCCAGGTAATGCTTCTAATGCAGGGTTTTTAGCATCCGTTATTGTATCCCCTACTCTTGTATCCTTCACATTTTTAATCGAGGCAACAACAAAGCCTACGTCGCCAACTGTTAGCTCATCTACTTGTGTCATTTTCGGCTTAAAAACCCCTACTTCTGTTACTTCAAAGGTTTTATTGGTTGCCATCATTTTAATCTTCATACCTGGCTTAATACTACCATTGACTACACGAATATAGGTAACTACTCCTTTATAAGGGTCATAATGAGAATCAAAAATAAGTGCTTTTAACGCTTCATCCTGCTTTCCTGTTGGCGATGGAATTTTTTTTACAATTTGTTCTAAAATCTCTTCTATTCCAATTCCCTCTTTAGCAGATGCTAATACCGCATCAGATGCATCTAAACCAATAACGTCTTCCACCTCCTGCTTCACCCTCTCAGGATCAGCACTTGGTAAATCAATTTTATTGATGACAGGAATAATTTCTAAATCATTCTCTAACGCGAGATAGACATTCGCTAAGGTTTGTGCTTCAATACCCTGAGCAGCATCAACAACAAGAATTGCTCCTTCACATGCAGCTAATGATCTAGATACTTCATAAGTGAAGTCTACATGCCCTGGAGTATCAATCAGGTTCAACAGATATTCCTGTCCATCCTTTGCATGATAATTCAATCGTACTGCTTGAAGCTTAATCGTAATTCCTCGTTCCCGTTCCAGATCCATTTGATCTAGAACCTGCTCTTCCATCTCTCTTTTTGTTAGTGCTCCTGTATATTCTAATATTCGATCTGCCAATGTCGACTTTCCATGATCGATATGAGCAATAATCGAGAAGTTTCTAATTCTTTTTTGTCTTCCTTCCTTATTCATGGATGAACCCTCCTACATCCGTTACAAATACACTGCATAATATTATAACACTTATCCTAATGAGAAGAAAAGTTTAATTTTATTTTCCCATAAGTGAACACATTACAATATATTTAGCCTCTTAATAGCTTCCATGCTGACGCCAATAGGGATCATCATCTATTTTAATAATTACATCGTCCCTTTTTGCTACTCCATTGGAATAATATGCGGTAAATCGGAAGATTAAATCTTGTGTATGCCAGCTTAACATGTCTTCATGCCATAGCTCTGCTTGCCACTGATTAGTAATTGTATTTGTTAGGTTCGTATCATAGGGCTTGTGAAGGATTTCTACGGTTATTTGTTCTGCCTTCACACTACTTCCAGATAGTATTTCTGTTGTTTCTGCTTGAAGGATGAATTTTTCTCCTGCAAAAAATTCATCGTATCCTCTGGGGCTATCCCTTTGTCCCGTTTTCGAGAGATTATATTGTATCCTATGTTCATTCCATAGGGTTGTATGCTGGACTTGACCATTTACGGTTAATGGATTTACTATTATATTTTTACTGATTTCATCCCACTCCCCAGCTGCATCCGTTACCTTCTTCTTCACCTGATAGGTTCCTGGTTGTGCATTGGTTATAGCAGCATTTTTGGTTGATACAGTGTAGCTTGTTCCATCAGGCTTCTTTATCGTCCATAGGTGACTAGATATGTTGTTATCAGGATCAGTTGATGTATCCGTCAAGGTAATGGTATCTCCTTCATAGATGATGGTTGGACTATAGGTAAAGACTGCTGTTGGCGGTTGGTTCGTTGTGAAGTAAATATAGCTGTAATACCCCATGTTATTCGCCATATCCCAATCTATCACCGTTACTCTGTATTGTTGTGATGTTTCTAACCCTTCTACTCTATAGCTTACTGTACTATTTGGTATGATTAAGCTGTATTCCGGTGTTCCATCTTCGTTTAAATCTATATTTTCATGTGTGCTGCCTAACCATTTTTGCAAGTAGAATCTTCTATTTTTATGTCCTGATGATGGGCTAGGATCACTAAAGCTATTAAATGTTACGGTTACTGCTGTTGGCTCAATGGTTAAATGTTCGTTTGTATCATTTGGCTTTACGGTATCTACAAAGAAATAGCCTAATGTTGAAGTGCTATATCCCCCTTTTCCATCGGTTACTTCTACCTTCCAGTAGTATTTACCATCAACTAGGGTTGGGGAAGTATAGGACGTATTGGTATTGTATTTCCATCCTGAATAGTGTGCTTGGGTTCCTGTTGCTTTATATATCCATACACGATAGGCATATTGATCTTGTCCATCTTTATCTGCATAGCTAAACGTCAATCCTGGTGTATTATCGTTGGTGTAGATAGGACTATTTATGCCACCGTTATAGCTTGTTAATGTAACTTCGGGAGCATTGTTGATATAAAAATAGGTTGCGTTAGAATCATCTGACCATACCCCATCAGAATATACCTGACCAATCACCTTAATCTTTCTTCCCTTCGTTATTACTCCTTCGGGGAGTTGGTATTGTTTATTGCTATTCCAATGTTCAATTTGTAACGCTAATTCATTCGTATCTGTATAATAAAAAGCTAGCTTATATCTTTCCTGTGCGTCCCCATCTTGATCGTAGTAATTCCATTTAATGATCGGTTCTGTTTGGACATTGGTAGGACTAGTGCTTGTTCCAGTTGGTGCTGTAATCGTCATTGTTGGTTTATGCTGATTAACGCTTGGTGTTGCAGCCTTAACTATTCTATCTTCCGCCCAATAGCTCCATGCTCCATGAATGTCTTGTACTTGTTCCTGAATGATTAACGTGTGACCTGGGCGATTGTAGTATTCTCTTTCGCCATAAGTCCAAGCTACTTCATCATCCCATTTGGTTCTAAATAGCTTGTCTGAAAGCATTGGTAGATCTAAGTCATAGGACTTATCGTAGGTGTCATAGTCTAAGGCTTCCCCTTGTGTATATACCTTTCCAGTAAAGCGTACATCAGGAATAGCGATAGGTCGTCTATGTGCAAACACTTCCTTCATGACGATAGGTGACCATAATCGATAGCCTGTTATTCCTGGATCATCGTTTGCTTTGTAATAGACTTCATACCTTCCTGGTTTATCTAGTGTTGTTCGTGGAGTAGCATAGCTTTTGTTTTGATAAGCACTTGTTCCTTCGGGATTCTCAAAAAAGTTTGGATAGTGAAGGTATTTCCAAGACTCTGCATATTTAGGATCGTTTTCAGGGTCATTAAATATTTTTGTGTAGTCAACGGTTTCTCCTATTAGAACAGCTCCGTAGGTTGGTTGGGTTGTAGTATCTTGAATAGTAGTTACTTTATAGCTTTTATATACCGCTTCTTGTTGATTAATAGTAACCATTCCATAAGAGCCTTGTGTATAGGTAGCATCTGTTTTTTCAAATTGATAGATTCCATTCACATAAACCTTTAATGTAGAGCCATTAGCCATTACCTTTATCTTATAATCATTGTATGGTGAGCGAGCTAATGCTTTGCTTGCTAGTTGGGTTTTCCCTCCGTTGACAACCTTATATAGCCTTAATGTACTTTTATCCCATTCCAAACTATACATATTCTTGGCATCTTTTATCCGAAACGGAATACCCACAATCCCATTTACATTTGACTGAACATTTACCGTCGTTTCAATGGTATAATTCTTTTTCGTAGATAACGTCGGATCATACCAAAGACTAGAAAAATTACTATCTCCATATTTTACCATCGGCACATCAGATTCGTTAGAAATAAGTTTTAATAAAAACCAATCTTGCCATACATGAGTACCTGGTTTTCTTGCTTGAGCTTCTAAAATAAAATACATGTTCCCTTTTTCATCAATATGAACAAGTTTAATAGAATCTATTTCGCCATAATCATAAGAAGAAAAATACGTTGTAAGGAAGTGATCATTAAGTGTTCTTAGGTTAAGAATCCATTTAGTAATACCATCCTTTAAATGTATCGCTTCAAGTTTTTGATCAGGAGCTTGACCATTTAATACATACATAGTTGAGTTACTATCAATTCCTAATACCTTAGAAGAAGAACCGATATTTATACTTCTTATTAATAAACCAGTATCTAAATCGTAGACCTTATAATATTCATTACTTTGTGAGTAGAACACATTATTTTGTTCGTCTAATACAATTGGTTGTGTGTGCTGTGATTCATGAACTAAAGTATGATTTGATTTATTTATTACTTTTATATAGTGAGTGTAATCCCTATATCCATCCAATACATAGTATTTATCTGTAATACCTATAATTAAACCGTCATAATTTATATCTATCGTATTAATATTTAATGTTATAGGATCAATGACAGCCAATTTATAGTTTCCAAATGAAAGATAAAATTTATTACTATACTTATCATAAATCATGTCTTTAGTTCCATTGTAAT
>JAENYW010000222.1 GCA_016841555.1 Tepidibacillus decaturensis | reverse complement strand
GCATTAAACAGGCTAAAAGAGCTTCCGCTATGTGCTCGTTTGTTAAAAGAAATGCATGAAGCTCTAATGGAAGGAGTAAGAGGGCAAGAACGGAACCCTGGAGAATTCAGGAGAAGCCAAAACTGGATTGGTCCTCAAGGTGGTTCTTTAAAAAACGCAGTTTTTGTGCCACCCACAAAAGAAGTAATGGAAGAGGCTGTGTCTGATTTAGAAAAATATATGCACGAAAAAGATGGACTAGACTCACTAGTGAAAATCGCTTTAATCCACTATCAACTTGAGACCATTCATCCGTTTTTAGATGGTAATGGACGCATTGGTAGAATGCTGATAACTATTTGGCTGATGCTACAGGACTTAATAAAGCACCCAGTATTGTATATATCGTATTTTTTTAAGAGAAATCGAATAGAATATTACGATCGTTTGATGGATGTAAGGTTAAAAGGTCATTTTGAAGAGTGGATAAAGTTCTTTCTAAAAGGTATTATCGCTTCTGCTGAAGACTCCTATAAAACCATTGAAGTAATGACTAATATAAGACGAGAAAGTATGAACAAAATAGAGTCAATAAAAGGGAGAAAAGGTACCATTAAAAAGGTATATCACTATATTGAAGGTAATCCTATTATTGAAATAGGACGAACAGCAGAAGCATTAGATGTAAGCTACAACACAGCTGCCAAAGCTGTAAATAAGCTGGTGGAGCTTAATATTCTTGAGCAGATAAATTCCTTTAAAAGAAATAGAAGATTTGTTTATTTCAAGTACTTAAATGTGCTAAAAAAGGACACATAGTGAACTACTTCGCACTAATTAAACCATTGCAAAATGTATATACAAAGTATATACTTATATCAGAGGTGATGCTATATGTATACGACAATTCAAAAATGGGGCAACAGCCAAGCAGTTAGACTGCCTAAGGCTCTTCTTGAAATGACAAATATGAAAGAGAGCGACAAGGTAAAAATAACAGTACAAGACGGTAATTTGCTCATTACTCCTGTTAAAAAGCATAAAACCTTAGAAGACAGAATAGCAGAATATAAAGGTGATTATAAGTGTAGTGAATGGGATATAGGGAAACCAGTAGGCAAAGAGGTACTATAATGGGATATATACCAGAGCAAGGTGACATCATACTACTTGAATTTGATCCACAGGCAGGTCATGAGCAGATGGGAAGAAGACCAGCCTTAGTTGTGAGTAATAATACCTTTAATATGTTTACAAAAATAGCTATTGTATGTCCAATCACCAATACAGACAGAGGTTTTCCGCTTCATGTACCTCTTCAAAAAAGAACAAAAACAACTGGAGTAGTGATGTGTGAACAAGTTAAATCCTTGGATATATCAGCAAGAAAAGCTACCTTTTTAGAAAAAGCACCTAAGGATATTGTAGAAGAGGTAGCTGATATTCTAATTAGTTTTGTTGATTAAACTATATAAGTGCAGCGTTTGGTGATGAACCACCAGATGCTGCACTTTTTTAACTTTATTAACTCCATATTAAGAATTTATATAAATATTGCAAAATCAACCCCTGCCGTTAAAACCAATAATATAATCAAAAGTGAGCACATCTCATAATAAAGGGGCTGATCGTTCATGAAAATACGTAAAGCGATTATACCAGCTGCAGGACTTGGAACAAGATTCCTACCAGCAACAAAAGCAATGCCCAAGGAAATGCTTCCAATCGTTGATAAACCAACCATTCAATATATCGTAGAAGAAGCAATCGCATCAGGCATTGAAGATATTATCATCGTAACGGGAAAAGGAAAGCGTGCCATAGAAGACCATTTTGACTATGCGCTTGAGCTTGAACAAAACCTGATGATGAAAGAAAAATTTGACATGCTAGAAAAAATCCGCAACATCACGGAAATGGTAGATATCCACTATATTCGTCAAAAGGAACCAAAGGGACTAGGACATGCAATATGGGCAGCGAGGAAATTCATCGGTAATGAACCATTTGCAGTACTATTAGGAGACGATATCGTTCAAGCAGAAAAGCCTGGATTAAAGCAGCTCATGGAGATACATGAGCGCTACCATGCTTCTATCATCGGCATTCAAAAGGTAACAGAAGAAGAGGTCAGCCGCTACGGGATTGTAGATGCCATTCCTATGACAGAACGTCTATATAAAGTAAACCACTTAGTAGAAAAGCCAGCAAAAGAAGAAGCACCCTCCAATTTAGCTATCATGGGACGATATATTCTAACCCCTAGGATCTTCGAGATACTAGAAAACCAAGAAAAAGGCGCAGGGAATGAAATTCAGCTAACCGATGCGATTAAAAAGCTGGAAGAATCTGAAGTTGTCTATGCGTATGAATTTGCAGGCAAACGCTATGATGTTGGGGAAAAGCTCGGCTTCATCCAAACCACCATCGACTTCGCCCTACAGCGTGAAGACCTTCGCAACGACCTGCTTCAATACCTAGAAAACATTCTAAAAACAAATAAAACCACAACAACCTCAAAGTGAAGAAGTGCTACTTGGGTAGATTTATATATTACAACGTGCTCACGTTGTCCGTAAAAAACAACTCCCAAAAGCCGCACTTATGTAATATATAAATGCTACTTCGCAGTTATTAAAAAATAAAAGAATGTGTTGGTAGATTGCATAAGAAGCGATTTTTAGAGGGGACCTCGTTGTAAGCTACCTACACGGTTCTATACTACTCAACCTTCATACAAATAAAAATGTGTTAGTACTCTGCATAAGTAACGACTTTTAGGAGTTGTCTTTCTTCTTTATTTATATCTTCAAAGAAAGACAACGGATAACGGAGTGCGTTGAAGAGTACTATACCCTAAAGGAGCAAATCATATGAAAGTAACCATCATAGGAAGCGGATACGTCGGACTAACAACAGGCGTTGCCTTAGCCTATATCGACCACCAAGTCACCCTATTAGATATAGATCAACAGAAAATAGAACGTCTAGCAAACGGAGAAATTCCCATATACGAGCCTGGGTTAAAAGAACTGCTAGAGGACGCAAAAAAGAATATCTCCTTCATCTCCTCCTGGGACAGCTTCGATCCAACAACGGATGTCGTCATCATCGCTGTAGGAACTCCAATGAGAGAAAACGGAGATGCAGACCTTTCCTTCGTAGAAGCAGTTGCTAAAAGCATTGGTCAACGGTTAATATCAGAAAAACAACCAATTATCGTCAATAAATCCACCGTACCTATTGGCTCAGCAGCCTATGTAAAAAGCATCATCGAACAGCAATGTAAGAAAAGAGGATTACAAATTGATATAAATGTAGGATCCAATCCAGAATTCCTAAGAGAAGGTGTAGCCTTAGTAGATACCTTCTATCCAGATCGCATCGTGATAGGTGCAGATAATAAAATGACAGCAAACCAACTACAGCAGCTATACAGCACGATTTTGCATCAAGAATATAAACCGCACGATTCCTTACCGAAGCCAAAGGATTATACAGAATCAGTGTTACATATAACGAATACCACCAGCGCTGAAATGATTAAATATGCGGCTAACTCCTTCTTAGCCATGAAAATCTCCTTTATCAACGAATTTGCCAATCTTGCAGAAAAAGTAGGAGCAGACATTCAAGAGGTTGCCAAAGGAATAGGCTTGGATAAAAGAATAGGCTCTAAATTCTTACATGCAGGAATCGGTTGGGGAGGAAGCTGTTTTCCAAAGGACGTGTTAGCCATCTCTCTTACAGCAGAGCAATACGGCTTTGAAATGTCCATGTTAAAATCAACCATAGAAATTAATAATCGCCAAAGAGAATGGGTCATAAAAAAGCTACAAGAAACCTTACAAACCATCAGAGGAAAAACCATAGGTATCCTAGGTCTCTCCTTTAAACCTAATACCGATGACTTGCGTAATGCCCCTTCCATAGACATCATTCATAAGTTAATAGAACTAGGTGCTACAGTGAAGGTGTATGATCAAATAGCGATGATCAACTTCAAAAATCAATACCCAGCGCTTCCTCTAGAATATGCTGAGCAAGTAGAAGATGTATTTGAAGAAGCCCATGCAGTTGCATTACTAACTGAATGGAAGGAATTTCAGAAGTTAGATTTTGAGAAAACATCGTCAAAGATGAAACGAAAAATAATGATTGACGGCAGAAATGCTTTCAATAGTGACGCTTTTAAAAAGGCAGGATATACATACGTTGGAGTTGGGAGATAAAAACAAAATATTTAAAACGTGCTATAATGAAGAATATTAATAGAATTCGACATAAGTTCAAAAAATATTGTAGTTTTTTGCAGGAGTCATATGAATAGTGACGAAATGTGTATATACAAAGGAATAGATACTAGAAGGTGAATAGAAATGAAGATTAAAAAAGCTATCATACCCGCAGCGGGGTTAGGGACAAGGTTCCTTCCAGCCACAAAGGCAATGCCCAAGGAAATGCTACCTATCGTAGATAAACCCACTATTCAGTACATCATCGAAGAAGCGATAGAATCAGGTATTGAGGATATTATTATCGTTACTGGTAAGGGGAAGCGTGCCATCGAAGACCATTTCGATTATGCTCCCGAGCTCGAACAAAATTTAATGCAAAAAGAAAAATATGATTTATTAGAAGAAATTAGAAATATATCAAAAATGGTAGATATTCATTATATACGTCAAAAAGAGCCAAGGGGTTTAGGACATGCAGTATGGTCAGCGAGAAAATTTATCGGGAATGAACCTTTTGCTGTTCTTCTTGGTGACGATATTGTCCAAGCTCAAAAACCTGCCTTATTACAAATGATAGAAATGTATGATCGTTATCATTCATCCATCATTGGTGTAAAACATGTAGATAAACAAGAAGTAAGTAGATATGGAATTGTAGAAGCAGTAAATATTAGTGAGGGCCTGTACAATGTGAAGAATTTAATTGAAAAACCTCCTATAGAAGCAGCTCCTTCAAATATAGCTATTATGGGGAGATATATTCTTACCCCAAGAATATTTAATTTACTAGATAATCAAGAAACAGGTGCTAATGGAGAAATCCAATTAACCGACGCGATACAAAAACTAAATGAAAACGAAGCTGTGTATGCGTATGAATTTGACGGTCAACGTTATGATGTTGGAGAAAAAATAGGATTTATTAAAACGACAATAGATTTCGCGTTGCAAAGAGATGATCTGAAATATGAATTATTGGATTATATGAAATATATTTTGGAGAATCATGCATTAGTAAAATAGTTAAATAACGTGCGCCATGGTGGAAAATGGACATTTGTCATTT
>JAENYW010000221.1 GCA_016841555.1 Tepidibacillus decaturensis | reverse complement strand
ATTTTCTTTTTCTATTGGACAATTTAAAGTATCACCTATGATCTCAGCAGTTTGCATTGTTCTTTTAAATGGACTTACTATTATTTTATCAAATTTTATTCCTTCTTCTCTCCACTTAAAAGCTAAAGCCTTCGCTTGTATTTCGCCAATGTCTGTTAGAGAACTATTATGATCTTCCTTATCTAATTTTTGTTTTCCATGTCTTAAAAAATAAATTTCCATGCTTTCTAACGCTCCCATTAATGATATTATTATGAGACAGATTGTTTCTTAGCATTATCAAAAAAAATCATAAAGTCCTTCTGCAAAATATTTATATTCCTTTTCACTTAATGTAAATCTACCATATCCATCAAAAAATGCTTCATAGTCCTCTTTTGTTTGAAACATGTTAGATTTAGGTCGAATTGCAAGGGATATATCATATCTTGGATCTCCATAGTCTCCAAATGACCAATCTATGATTCCAGTCACTTTTCCATCATTTATAAGAACATTATCAATTGTATAATCTCCATGAATGAAGGTTTTATGTATTGGATTGGGTTTATTTCTTTTTAGTTTTTCAAGCAATTCGGAATCACCAGCTACTGAATAATGAATAAGATTATATTCAGCTTGGTCAAGCTTTTTTTGTATCCAATCCTTGTTTTTTTCTTTTATTTCCTTAGGACATGACGTGTTATGTATCATGGCTAATGTTTCTCCAAAACTATAAATAATCTCATATTTCCGTGGATTTGATTTCATCATTTCGTCCCGAATCGTATTTCCTTGTATATATTCCATTAATATCCAAGATTGATGATTATACATTTCTGTATTTTGTTCAACATAATCATATATCTTAGGTATTGGCAACAACACATTCGATAGATTAGATAGATTAGATAGAATTTTCGCTTCATGAGATAACCATTCATTATATTGTTTTGTTTTTGTTCTTTTTAGAACGAAAATACCATTTTTACCAGTGACAATTGCAGCATCCGATGTATATCCCTGCTTTGGAAATTTAATATTATGTATCATTCCTATATAAGAAAGTAAAATATCAGGAATTTCTTTCATCTTGATAGGTACCATTTTATCCTCCTATATTTGACTCAAATATAGATTCTATTTCACGATTTGCTTAAAACTACATAATTCCCGTATTCTTTGAATCCAATCTTTCGTAGTATAGGTTCTGATGTACCTACTCGTGCTATCACAGTAATCCACTCTACATTATTTTGTAATGCAAGTTTGAAGCGATAATATAGTAAATTATGATAAATACCTTGCTTTCTATATTCAGGCAATACCGCAGATCCTGTTAAATACATTACCTTTTTATCATAACTTATTCGATAACTTGCATTTCCTACTCCCTTTTCATCGTCTAATGCAACGATGAATCCTCCACGTCTATCAGGAATATGAAGATATTTTTTTCTCTCTTCAAATATAGCCTTAATGGATGATTCATCATCAATTCCCCAAACTTTTGCACTTACTTTTACATGTTCATATAAATTCATGTCATTTTCAGCTTCAACTATCTTATAATTTGACTTTACATTTATTTCAGTCCAATCAGATATATTGAAAGCTAGTCCAACATATTTATCTATTTCCTTGAAATTTTTTTCTATTAGTATTTCTTTCAGATTACTGGGTTTAGAAAGTGGTCCAATCCACCAAGAAAACGGTATCCCTCTAAAAAAATGACAAACATTTTCAATTTCTTGTTCAATATTATTATTAAAAATTGAGCGCATTACTTTATTTGAATAAATGCTAGTAGACTTTTCATTTTTTCTCATTAATAGATGAGGTAAGTTAACCTGTATTACTCCTGGAACGTTAAAGCTATCTTCGAAATCCCAATTATATCCTTCAATCGCTTCAATAATATTATTCAAATCGAATCCTCCGTTAAATATCGTTATCTTGTAGAAATCCTTTTATTATCCATTTGCTTTAACCAAAACCTTATCCCTTTACCCGAGTAAGGTTCATCCTTATATCTAGGAATAACGTGAAGATGAGCATGAAAAATTTCTTGTCCACCAATCTCCCCAACATTCCATCCTACATTGTAACCCTGTGGATCATATTTCTGATCAAGTAACTTTTTTACTTCTTTTAACAATTCGAATGTTGCTTCCCATTCGTATTTGGTAAGATCATAAACAGTATCTCTATGTTTAATCGGAATAATAAGTCCTGATCCTATAAGTACCCGCTGTGGCTGTTGTATAAAAAGACAATGTTCATTTCTCAAAATTATTTGTTCATTTTGTTTCTCTTCAATAGAGCAGAAAGGACAATCTCTCATAGTTATTACCTCATTAGAAAATTTTTTTCTACCATTAAATTCAACTATATTTTTCTTTTATGAATCTTGATTTATTTTTGATTCTATAATTTCTATTGATTGTTGAATATCCTTTAAAGAATTAGTAATATTTGATTTATCAATTGCAGATTTAATAATTAAAAAGTGAAGATAAAAAGTAAATGATATCAAGAATAGAATAAGAAATGCTGTCATAAGTACATCCATAAATTATACCTCCTTACAGGAAATGAAATACTTTATCAATAAAATAAGTTAGTATTCTGAAATATAGGGTTTGGGCTAAGGTCCCGTGTAATCAACGGGCCGGCTACTCTTCTTTTAACTACTTCCAAATACGTTCTATTTTTATCTCTTTGTTATCTATTTGATTAAATTCAAGTCTGTATACATCAGGGTTTGAAAGCTTCTTCCACTCTTCGAATCCAAAATCATTATTATAGTATCTAAGAATAAGGCTCATTAAAGCACCATGTGTCACAATAACTACATTTGATTCAGCTTTTGATAATATTTCATTTATAACTGATACTCCTCTTGACATAGCTTCTCTTGAAGATTCTCCACCTTCATACTTGAGATCTATATTAATATATGTCTCATGAAGTTTATTTAACCAATCGTCTAATTCGTTTGTACTTAAAACTCTTTCTATTAATCTTTCGTCGGTATTTATTATTATATTTAAAATATTTGATAAAGGTTTAACTGTATCATATGCCCTTATGTAAGGACTTGAATAAATTCGTTGAATACTCATCTCTTCAAAAAACTCAGCTAACCGTTTCGATTGTTGTATACCTTCATCAGTCAAAGGAGCTCTCGGTTCTTGTCCTATAGCTTTGCAATGCCTCACAAGATATATATACTTCATCTAATTATCCCCTAGTTTGATAGTTCCATATTCTACTTTTACACCGTCCTTTTACAACTCCGTTCTTATCGAATTTCCTTCCCGCATTTTGGACAATATTTATACTTATTTTTCAGTTTCTCACCACAATATGGACAATAATTGATATCTAAATTTTCATAATCCTGTTGTTCTTTTTCCTCATCATCCTTACTTATTCCTTTTACCCAATTATCTGACGGATCTTCCTCTTCACTAGAATCTGTAATATCTACTATTGAATATCTATTTTTTGATGTTGCATTTTTATAATTATATACCGCTTGAGCTATTCCGATTATAATAAACAGTATCCCAAACAAGGGAAAGATCTTTCCTATTAGAAATGGAGAATTCGCTGTTATACTCATAGTACTTATTGTCCATATTATACCAAATATAATTGCGAAGATTGATCCTATAAAATTCATTCCAGATATACCACGTCCAGGTTTTATACTCTTCATTTTCTACACCTCGTCTTTTTTTGCTAACTCTATAAATATAGATATCATGTCCATAAGAAAACTATTTTTAAAAATCTATATTACTTCACTACTTACTATTTTCCTTATAGTCTATATAAAGAAGTACTATTCCAAAGAAAAATAGCATTATACTTATAATTGCTGGCAGTGTTCCCCCTGTAGTATTTAAAACAGTTATAATTTTCCCAGGAGGGTCACTCCAACCATGTAAATTAGGTAAGTATATTGATACTGATAAATGAACAAAACCATATAGTATAGTGCCTGTTAATATACTTAAAGCCCCAATAAATCTTTTAAACCATTTATCCATATAACTTTACTCCTTCCTATATAACTTGAATTTTTTAGTAAGATTTTATGGAATATTATGTAGAAGATGAATATTTGTAATTCTCCCATCTTTCACTTTGAAAATAATTTCGTTCAATTCACTGCTCATTATGTAAATTCCGTTGTTTTGGTCAGTCCCACCACCCATTATGACAGCTGCTGGGTAAGTTTTCTTTAATTTATCTAAGCTATCTCCAATTTTGACTCCTCTGAAAGTCTGAAACTCTTCACTGTGTATATTCATTTCCATCACCCAGTAAGTTTCCCCGCTTCCTGAAAAAAGAGCTAATTCCATTTCCTTATATGTTAATTCTTTGATGAAAGAACCAGTAAAGCCATCACCTTTCAACTCTCTAATTATCTCTGAGATAGGTTTTCCTAATATTTCCTCTATATCAACCTCATATGTCCAATTATTTAATGGGATTAAGCCTCCTTTAATAATTGAAAAATCTTTTTCAGTCAGTTGTTCTAAGGAGTTAACTTTCCTATTTAGGCTTACTAGTGACGCTTCTCTTTGATTTATCAGCTCTTCTAGATTAACAATTTCTACCTCTTTATCATCCAATAGTTTTTTACTTACTTCAAGTTGTTTATTTGCCTCCTGTAACGCACTATTCAACGAATAAATTCTTTCCTTATAATTAGCTATACCTAAGTAACCGACAGATATTATCACTAAAATAAAAGTAATAAAAATTATTAAGGTTTTCTTCACTATATCTCACTTATTTCCTTGATGAATTGCTAGCATCGTCCTACAAGAATTTTCGTAATCTCTGGTTAGTTTTATGTCTTTATGATTTTGGATGATATCAAGGACCTGTACCCAGACAGTCAATCTTCCATCCATTATCATATTTTTTGAGAATTGCAAATCGTATACTCTTTCCATCTGGAGAATTAAATTCAGTGCGAATCCATTCTATCTCCAGTTTAACCTCAATTTCTATTTTTTCTCGATTTCCTAATTCCTTTATCTCTACTAAAGAATCTGGATCTAATAAACGATAAGAAATTGGCTTCCCTCTTACAATATTTTCTACTAAGGAATTATTTTGATTAAACCCATCATTGTAAAGTCGATCTGATTCTAAATTTATCGTAAGAGACTCAAGTAAAGATTCAGGAGATAAACAACCATTAGCTCTAGATTTATCTCCTGTATTGATTGCTTCAAAAAAGGTGTTAATCACTTCGATAGGTTTAAGATTTTTTAAATCTTCGTTAATTCCT
>JAENYW010000220.1 GCA_016841555.1 Tepidibacillus decaturensis | reverse complement strand
GGGTTTCAATTAGATGCGCTAAAAACGACGATTCCAACAGCGCCGCCTATTGAAGTGATGAAGGAACATTTTTTCTCAATGGAAACTTCTAATCTAGCAGATTTATTTCCGTTTAACAATGGTAGTCTTAGCCATAAAACAGGAATTATTATTGGAGTGGATATGCTAGATCGTCCTGTTTGGATTGATGGATGGCATCCAAACCTAACAAACCAAAATATGTTGATCGTTGGTCGATCTGGTGCAGGAAAAACCCAAACGATTATGTTAATCACTCACCGTTCAGCCCATATAGGAATCCGTTCAGCCATTATCGACTGGAAAGGGGAGTATAGAGATTTTGTTATCGCTATGAACTGCCCCTACATTGAACTTGGAGAAGACTCCATTCATCGGATCAACCCTTATGATGTCGATGTTACAGAAGAACTTGATGGAAGGAAATACGTGGATATTGAAACGTCAGCTAACTTTGTTCAAGCATTAGTATATAAAATGATACGGACTTTTGATGCCAAAGTATTAAATGGTGAAATTAAAGTCTTCATTTTAGATGCTATCCGTGAACAATATAAAGAAAAAGGAATTACTAGAGAAATAGAGAGCTTGTATGAAAAACAATCTAGTGGACGGTTCAATATTAAAGGGCAAATGAAAAAGATGCCTGAATTATCAGGGCTATATGAAAAAATGGCAAATGCAGATTCTATGAGTGTAAGAAAAGCAGCGGATTTGTTGAAACCTTTTACAAGACAGGGGAATTCACCTTCTTTTGCTATATTTGACGGACAAAGCACTGTTGAGTTGAAAAATGCACCAATTATCGGATTTGATATCCACAAGTTAGAAAAAGAGATCATGCGTCCTATTGGAGTGGCAGCTGTAGCAAAATGGTTAGATGAAAAATTCACAAAACGGGATTTAAGTCAAAAGAAACGACTAATTATCGAAGAAGCACAGAACATCTTTGATGATGAGGATGTAGGTGGTGTTTGGGCAGAATCACAGTACAGAGAAGCTCGTTTTACAAATACGTCCGTTACAGGGGTTACGCAAGGATTAGAAGTATTTACCCGCTCTAAAGCTGGAATTGCTGCTTTGAAGAATAGTCCAATTAAAATTATTGGTATACAGGAACGGGTGGATATAGATAAAGTACAAGGTATCTTAGCTCTGACAGATGGAGAAACCAACTATTTATTAACCCAAGCTACTAAAGGTAACATGCTAGTAAAGATTGATAATGAAAAGCAGTATGTATATGTAGATGGAACACGTTTTGAAAGAATGTTATTTACGACTAATCCGAATGATCCACTATATCATGAACGTAAGGAATACATGAAAGAGTTGTTTAGGAAAAAGGAGATGATGAAGAGTGAAAAGATTGGTTAAGAGATTTGTAATACTCCTTTTCATTCTCTTTTTCTTATTATCTGCATTATCAGTTGAAGCAGGATACCTCTGGGATAAACCAATAAAAGAACAAATTGAGGAAGCAGAATCATCATATCAAAATATTTCTCCTAAAGATGCTCCTTTATATGATGCTGTAGAGTATTATGAAAAACCTGAGAATAAGCCTAGTTATGGCGAAAGATTCATAGCAGGGATTGGATTAGGATTTGCAAAGTGGGGTTTTAATGCTCTTGGAATGGAAGATGCGACTATTTTAGTATTCGGTAAAAATCCTCGGGCAAGCTCAGGAGATACCTTCATGACTGGAGGAACAGATGAGTTCGATGTCCGAGGAGAAAAGTTGCTTGGAATATTTAACGAACCATTATTTGTGTATATATCCCTCTTCTATGAAAGAGTTGAACGATTACTACCAATCCCTTTAGTAATTGTTCTTTCTTTTATTGGATTATTGATGATAGCATATTCAAATAATCAAGAAGGAAGGTCAAAGATAAAAGATTATATTCAAGCTTTTATTGTTGCTCTAGTATCATTAAAGTTCAGTGTATATCTTTTTATATTTATTGCTAATTCAAGAAACCTTTTGACCGATTGGATTTGGTATTTTATCGAATCTATCGGAGTAGAACACGGTCTTTTTGTTGACATGATTTGGGGTACGGGGAAAGCAGGATTCGATGGCTTTGTAAATACTGCTCAATCAATCGGTGTTGCTTTATTGGCTTTGTTAGCTCTGTTTATGTCAATGATTTTGAATTATCAATACAAAATGATGATGTATATAGTTGCTTTTTTGATTTTGGCTTTTCCTGTCGTAACAACCATGAGTATCTTTCCGAAGTTCAGACATTCAATCATTATTTGGTGGGAAGAATTTCTTGCTAATGTATTTATGCCTGTTGCTCATGCGATAACCATAGCTGTTTTTTTTATGGTTCTTTCCGCAAAAGAAGGATTATGGGCGGTATTGCCTTTCTTTTTTGGTATGCCAGTCATAGTAAATCTATTTAGAAAACTAGTTGGGATTCAATCAGGTGGAGGAATTATTGGCGCAATGGGTACAACATTAGGACTTACAGCGTTAATGAGAATGGGAAGCATGTTTAATAAAAACAAAACTTCTTCTAAAGTAACTGGTGAATCAGGAATACTGGATACAAATACTGAAAATTATAAAAATCCTTCTAAGACTTCTTTCAACAAAGGAATATCAAGTTATAAAAATCAAAGTTTTGGTTCTCGTGTGCTAAACACTTCAAGAAAAGTTGCAGGTAAAACAATCAGAGCTGCATCATCAATAGGAGGAATGGGGATAGGTGCTACGGTGTCAGCAATGGCAACAGGGAATCCAATGATAGGCGCGTTTGTCGGGGCTAAGGTTGGACACGTTGTAGGAAAAGGGATAGGAAAGACAGGTCAAACAATTGGTGATGTAGGAAAGTTTGGAAAGGAAGCATATTCGAATTATAAGGAGAATGGAATGAGTGTGTTAGACACAATACAACAACGTCATGTTCAAGGTGATGCGGGAGCATTGAATAGATTCGTTGTTAATGCGGGATGGGGAGCAGAACGCATGGCTAATAGGATATTAGGTAAAGTTACAGGTAAACAACCTTTTACAGATTCCTTGGTTCGTGAAGAATATCTGACAACAAATAGAGATGGCTATCAAAACAATATGGAATCTATGGAAAAACTTCAACCTGAAATAGAAACTGCAAAAGAAAATCTATCCCATATTAAATCCAAATATAGCTCAAATTCATATCATGATCGTTACGATCAATACGAGCTAAAAAAGGCAGAGGAACATTTAAACAGAATTCAAAACGAATACAATACTCATAAGAAAAATGCAGAAAAATTGAAGGAAAATCTAACAAACTATAATCAGATGAAACAACATATTCAACAATTTAAAGATACACCTCCAAGTTCATCATCAAGGGGGCGGTTATAGATATGGAGCAAGAACAAGACTACTTCAATAAAGCATTTCAAGGATTAGCCAATCGACTAGGAAGATCAACTGGTCGGTTGGCTCTTTCTTTGGGTAAAACAGCAATAAAAGGAATAGGAAAGATTCTATTAAGCATCTTAATTCACACGTTTCCTGTTTGGTTTCCAATACTATTAATTTTATTGTTAGCTTATTCAGCTTATCTTATAGTCTTAGGTTTTCCAATGAGCGCGGCAGAAGAAAATGCTTCTAATCAGGACAAAGTTTCGACTTTTTATGCTTTTTCTAAAAATGAGGAGTTTTTAAAAGAAAATGAAGATTTGTTTGATAAGTACAAAGAGATTGCTAACCGTTGGGATGATGGATTGAGTGATTATCAAAAACAACAAGTAGAGACTCATGCTATGTCATGGGCTATTCTTATGGCGGTGGATCGTATCACGCACGATCCAGTTGTATTAGGAGAAGGAAAAGAAATTGAGATTAAACCAGAAAAAGTGTTCGAAGATTTGCGTCCTAAATTTGAATGGGAGGAATCAACAATAACTATAGAAAGAGAGAAAAAGGAGTGCAAAGAAGTAATTGTAAAAGATAAAAACGGCAAAGTAATTTATGATGAAAAGGGAAATCCTGTCACAAAAGAGGAATGTGAAATAGTTATTAAAAAATACACTGATACAGTTCGGTTAGTGACAGAAGCCAACATCATTGAAGGGGAATTTGTCTATCATTATAAGACTGTAACTGAGAAGCAAAATACATCAGATGGGTATAATCAAACTGTGACAAAAGAAGAGGTGGATTACATTGAATATCCTGCACATTACTTTCAGCCCCTGTACGACTATCTAGCATCAAAAGGGATAAAAACAGAAGAGGATATTGAATTAGTCATCGAATTAGCCCAAATATACGATACAGACTACAATATGAGCTTGGCACTGAGACAAAACTTAGACTATACCAATTATCCCGTTATTAAGGGAGTAAATGATTGGTTATGGATTACACCATCCACAAGAGTAACATCTCCTTACGGATACCGTTCAACTGGCTTTCATGCAGGGATTGATATTGGTGCTGTTCAAAGAGGAATAGACGGAGATCCTATATGGTCAATGGCAGATGGAAGAGTAACTTATGCAGGATGGGCTTCTGGATATGGTCTTGTAGTTTATATTGATCACGATGATAGTATTCAAACGAGATACGGTCACCTATCAAGAATCAACGTAAAAACAGGTGATTATATCAAACAAAAAGAACTGCTTGGGTTAATGGGAAACACAGGACGTTCAACAGGAACTCACTTACATTTTGAAATCCGTTTTGATGATATTCCATATGACCCAGCTTATTATTTTCCAATATTAAAATAGAAACGAGGTTTATAATGTTCAAATTTTCGATGAACGAACAACCTATTTATGATTTATACGAAAACAGAATAGTTCTGAGCGAGTTGTTATGTCGTCCACCACGGATAAAAGTGGAGAAATTTTTTAATGTAAAGAACAAAGTTGAGCTTTGGAAACGGGAATTTCTCTGTTTGAAGCATGTGTTAAACATGAATAGCAATTTACCAATCAATATGAATATTACCATGTCGTCTTTGCCATATTTTTTAAGTACAAAGATGAATTGGAGGGGAGGCATAGAAATTGTAGAGTGGGGTCCAAAAGATGAAAATACGCTACGAATGCTACCTATTTACGTGAAATATCTACAAAAAAGAAATCTAAGTGTATGGGTGGATGATTTGAAGCCTGAAGCATGGGAACTTTGGAAAGATATTGATGTAACAGGATATAAAGTAGAGTTTAAAGATATTCAACATGATTTTATTTACGAATTATTCTCAAAAGGAAAGCCAATAATCATCGAAAGAATAGAGAACATTGAACAAATGAAAGAGTTAGAAAAAATAGGGTTTCGATAT
>JAENYW010000219.1 GCA_016841555.1 Tepidibacillus decaturensis | reverse complement strand
ATCGTTGCAAAATTGGTTCCACCTTTTCCTCCTACATCAATGATCGCTATACCAATCTCAGCTAACTTTTTAGCTGCTTCCCTTGACATACCAAAGCCTACTTCTTTAATGATTAGAGGAACTGAAATCGATTCTGCTATTGCTTTTATTCTTTCTATTGTTCCTTTAAAATTCCGATCTCCTTCAGGCATGATTAGCTCTTGAATAACATTTAAATGAATCTGTAGAGCATTAGCTTCAATCATATCGATTGCCTCTTTCGCCTCTTGTACAGTAGCTTCAACACCCAAATTAGCAAGAATAATACCTGTTGGATTGATTTTTCTAACAATCTGATAGGATGCACGATACACTTTATTATGAATAGCTGACATTTGTGATCCAACAGCTATTGCTAATCCTGTTTCCTTCGCAATGATTGCTAATTTTTCATTGATTTTTTCCGTATCCTTGGCTCCACCAGTCATAGCATTAATAATAATCGGCGAACGTAAGTGCAGTCCGCCGATCGTTGTATCAAGTGAAATATCCTCTAGAGAAGCTTCCGATATTGCTTGGTGAACAAATTGAACATCTTCAAAGCCTTGTGATAATCCAGCTTCTGTTTCAACCGTTAATTTAACATGCTCAAGCTTTCTTGAAGCTCTACTCATATCATTCCACGCCTTACTTTAATTTTTTTAATTTATCTCCAAATACATCACCCAGCGTAACACTCATTCCTGATTGACCATTAATAAATTCATTATTCTTCATATCTTCATACTGTTCTTTTTCTTCCGCTTCACGAATACTTAAACTAATTCGCTTTGCTTCAGGGTCAATACTTAAAACCTTCACCTTTACCTCTTGTCCTTCTTTTAATACTTGTTCAGGATTGGTAATATGATCCTGTGAAATATGCGAGATGTGAACCAACCCTTCTACAGTTGGGAATAATTCAACGAATGCACCAAAGCTTACTAACCTTTTAACTGTTCCTGTATAAATTTCTCCAACCTTCGTATTTTCTATTGCTTTGTCCCAAGGATTTAGTTGCGTTTCTTTCATACTTAAGCTAATACGGAAGTTAGAAGGGTCTACGCGAAGAACTTTTACTTTAACGGTATCTCCCTCTTTAACCAAATCGGAAGGCTTTTCTATTCTATCCCATGACATTTCAGATATATGAACAAGTCCATCAATACCACCTATATCAACAAATACGCCAAAATCAGTTAACCGTTGAATACTTCCTTCAATAATTTGACCAGGTTGTACACGATGAATAATTCCTTCTTTTTTCTTCTCTTCTTCAACCTCTAATACCGCTTTATGAGATAATATCACTTTGTTTTTTTCTTGATCTATTTCTACTACCTTCACAGAAAGCTTTTTCCCTTTGTAATCAGAAAAGTCTTCAACAAAATGTTTTTCTACTAAAGAAGCAGGTATAAATCCACGAACTCCAACATCTGCGACTAAGCCACCCTTTACGATATCTGCAATTTCTATTTCAAATACTTCACCTGATTCAAATTTTTGATTTAATTGAACCCAGGCTTTTTCACCGTCAATAACCTTTTTGGATAGAATAAGCTTTTCTTCCTCATCGTTAATTTTTATTACTTTTGCCTCTACTTCATCTCCAACCTCTAAAGCATCAGTCATTTTTTCAATGTGAATATTGGACACTTCACCAATAGGAAGAACACCATCAAATTTGTATCCTACATCTAATAATGCCTGTTTTTCTTCAATTTTTGTTATTTTACCCTTAACAGTGTCTCCTTTTTGTACCTCTTTCATTTCTGTCATTTCAGAATTCATTTCTTCTACCATTCCTAATCCCTCCTAAAATACCGTTCATGATATAAGATTGTTAATAGCCTCTCCACCATATCGGCTTGAGCTTTATAACCTAAAATAATAATCTATACAATAGATAAAGTACACTATATAAAAATAGCAAGCCTGTCGTGATAAGTAATGGAGTGAGCAAAGCATAGAAGGCTGTATAATTACATAGAATAAGTATAATAATGGTAATAAACGTTAAACTTATTATGAAACTAAATAAATAAAACCATACAATGAATTTAATTTCCTCCAATAAATAATTTTTCTTTATACATAGAACTGCGATATATCTGCTAGATTTTAAAATAAAAAATAAAAGAATAAAATAAAATAAAATGACAACAATCATTTTCCTATTTGTTCCCTCAAGTAAAGCAGGATTTTTTCAACTACCTCTTGTATAGAAAGTGTAGAGGTATCAATCAATATAGCATCGTCTGCTTGCTTCAGAGGAGCAACAGTTCTTTCTTGATCCTTTTTATCTCGCAGGGATATATCGTCTATTAATTCTTCTAAAGTTCCTTTATATCCTTTTTCAATCAACTCTTCATAACGTCTTTTTGCTCTTTCTTTAATAGAGGCATTCAAAAATATTTTTAGTCCTGCATCTGGAAGAACATGAGTCCCAATATCTCTCCCATCCATTACAACATGACCATTCCTTGCTAAATCCTGTTGAAGCTGAAGCATTGTTTTTCTAACTAGAGGATGCGCTGCTACCAATGAAACATTTTTTGATACTTCTAGTGATCGAATCTCTTCTGTCACATCAAGTCCATCTATGTACACCTTTTGCAACCCATCTTCTACTGTCAGCTGAATTGGATGCTGCTTTAAATACTCGTTTAATTTTTCTTGATCGTGTAAATCCATTTTAGCATTTAATCCTTGCAAAGTAAGTGCTCTATACATTGCTCCTGTATCAATATAAATATAGCCTAACTGATTAGCTAGCCTTTTTGCTACTGTACTTTTACCAGCCCCAGCAGGACCATCAATTGCTATATTCGACTTTTTCATGGATTACCTCCAAAAAAAAAATAAATTTTTTATGCTATTTTAGAATTACTTTCGTCTAAATAAAAAACAGGCAGCAGCCTGTTTCATTAATTGGATAATTATCTACTTTTCATGATAAATACACAACAAAATTTGCCAACAGGCACCGACAATACCAAATGAAACAGTTTTTTATTTATATGTTATTTCAAATCAAGAATCCAATAGAAAGTGTATCATACTCTATGTGAAGAATCAATTTAATAGAAAGATTTACTCTTTAGATAAAAACTATTTTCAATAAAATCAACTGGAACTATTTTTTTTCGTATTGGGTCAATCGTCAATAAAAGTTGAGAGATAAGTAAGGATACAAGAAAAATAAACACCAGCTTTCTTATCACACCCTCTATCACATTTGATAATACAATAAACCTTTCTTCGTAAGATCGATAACGTTTATGGTTTCGCATAAAACCACCTCCGTTATCTATCTTTAACTTATGTATCTATCTCTATACTTGATACAAATAAAGTTACTTTATTTTGAAGCAACCTGTTTTTCATAGCAAAAACGAATAACAGTAGCTCTCATATTTTCTTGAATGTTAGTGAATTTTGTTGATATCCAGCCAACATTCACCTTTACATTGGGAATGCGTATTCTAACTATTTCCCCCTGAAAATTAACATGATGAATGGAACCATTTTTAAAAGGAAGAACAATCCAACCTCTTATTTCTTGTTTTTCAGAAATAGTTAGCGGAAGTGGCATAACAAATTGCAATCCGCCCCCACTTATATCGATACTCTTAACAGTATACCATTGTTCATCAGACGCCCCTATTATTTGAAAAGCAATTTCGACAGAAGTGGTTACTCTTAGAAAATCCCTTCGTTGTATACGATTAAAAGCTTTTGGATTCTCAATAATTAACAGGGGAACCTGCTCCTGTTTTTTATCAAGTACTTTTGTCTCAAAGGAAAACTGGCCAAAGTCTTTAGAAATATACCATACAACAATTGAGGTTCCAAGTGGAATCACTTTTATGCTACCAGTTTTTTCATCAATAGGCATCTCAATGCTGAAGGTGCCTTTTGACGTATCGGCTACCCTCGCTTTATAATCAAAAAGATTCGAATCATCTAAGCTAATGTGTACTAATTGATTAATGGTTGGTAACAACCACCTCCACTCCCTTCAACTTCGTAAGTTCTTCCATTTTATTATAACATAAAGGGAGTAAGGGTTGACTCCTTTATCATAAAGCCATTTCATTTTGTTGAACAATTTGAATGATTTCTTCCTCACCATCTATAGCATTCAAATAGATACGATAAAAAGTATCATCAAGCTTCCCTGTAATTTCATAGGTCAATACTTCATTCCCATCAAAGTTATCAATGACAGCCTTTTTAACAGAAACAACCTGTAAACTAGGATTTACTTTCGCTTTTACATCGCTTACTGTAAGCTTTGCTACTGGGATACTCCTTATTTTATGATTAAATATATAATCAACGGATTGAAAACCTATCACCTCTCCATTATCTAAAGCTACTTTAACACTAACAAGGTCTGGATAAATAATAACCCCATCTTGCTGATAAGCAAATCGATATAGAATACTATTCCCATACACTTCAAAATTGATAGGAGTCATAGAAGTATAATTATGAATTTTAATATAGGATTGTGCCTTTGTTAATGCTTGCTCTATTGTAAGTTTTTTTTCATCTATTTCTCGATTTATCAACATCCAAACAATATGTCCACCCGTTTTCGTCACATCTAAATAAGTGGTATCCTTGTTCTTAATTCTTATACTAAACGCTTGATAATCTGTATCTTTTCCAGTTTTATCTACTATAATTTTATCTGAAGCTTCTATTTGTAAAAATTCAGCAGCTTTTTTTCTCGCTTCTTCTGCGGTTATTAGCCTACCCTTTGGTTTCTTTCTTTCCTTTTTCTCTTCTTCCAAGCTAGTGATCGTTGGCCCCCAATCAATTTCAGGAAATTCACTAACCTTTTTATCTATCGTCTTGAATCCATCTATAATGGTATTATCCGTTTGTTTATCCTCTTCTGCCAATGCAATTTCAACATCCATCCATCTTAGCTGTTTATTAATGACTTCTGTTTGAACATGATACAATTCCTTTTGAATTGACTTTGCATCTTGATATAGTACCTTTAATATCTGATATTCTTGGTCAGATAAGGGTGACTTACTTAAATCTCTAATGGCTATTCGATAAGAAAAATCAGCTATTTGCGCTAAAAATTCCTCCGTTTTATTAAATGGCATCAATGTTAAGGGTAATTGACCAACATCAGATTGAGCAATATATGCTAAACGCCATACATTAGCCAAGCTAGGAGATAGCTGCTTCCGCGAATTAACTGCTAATGTTTTTCCTAATTCGTCCTGCAGCTTATCCATGTGATAATTTAAATTGTGAAATGCACTTTGATATTGATTTTCAGCT